>DATJYA010000081.1:0-3114 GCA_035499835.1 Pseudolabrys sp. | reverse complement strand
TGGCACGAGCTGAACTCCCCACGGGTCACAGACCAGCTTACGCTGGCGATCTGATATCGATCCAAAGAGCCGGATGCGGGTCCGCATGTCCGGTTCTGTGAGAGGCGCGGTGGAGTAATCCGCCGCGCCTACTCGACCCCGTAGCCGATGCACCCCCAGCCGGCGCGCTCCCGCGGGAGCGTGTCGCTGATGGTCGGGGTCGACCGGATATCACCAGGCTTCTTCGCTCAGGAGGAAGCCTCGCGTGCCCGGCCGCCACGTCAACGATCATCAGATGAGGTTGTTCATGAGGTTCCGACAGAACGACGCGGTTCCGGCTGCGGCGGCCAAGGCCGGGTTCAGCACCGCGACCGGATATCGGCTTGCGCAGGATCCGCGGCTGCCGTCGACCAGGCGTGCGCCGCGTAGCCGCCGGCGTCCCGATCCGCTCGCCGAGATCTTCGACGCCGAGATCGTGCCGCTCTTGAAGGCGGCGCCAGGGCTGCGGCCGATCGCGGTCTTCGAGGAGATGCGCCGCCGTCATCCCGATCTCGATCCCGGCGTGCGCCGGACGCTGGAGCGCCGGATCCGCGCCTGGCGCGCGGTGCATGGCGAGGAGCAGGAGGTGATCTTCCGGCAGGTCCACGAGCCCGGCCGGATGGCGCTGTCGGACTTCACCGACATGGCGGAGCTCGGCGTCACCATCGCCGGCGTCGCGCTCGATCACCGGCTCTATCACTTCCGCCTCGCCTGGTCGGGCTTCGAGCACGCCCACGTCATCCTCGGCGGCGAGAGCTACGTCGCGCTCGCCGAAGGGCTGCAGAATGCGCTCTGGGCGCTGGGCGGCGCGCCCAAGGAGCATCGCAGCGACAGCCTGTCGGCGGCGTTCCGCAATCTCGACGCCGATGCTCGCGCCGACCTGACCCGGCGCTATGACGCGCTGTGCGACCATTACGGCATGGCGCCGAGCCGCAACAATCCGGGCATCGCGCATGAGAACGGCACCATCGAAAGCGCCCACGGCCACCTGAAGATGGCGGTATGGGACGCGTTGCTGATGCGCGGCTCCGGCGACTTCGGCGATCTCGCCCTCTATCGCCGCTTCATCGACGAGATCGTCGGCGCCAAGAACCGCCGCAACGCCGCCCGCATCGACGCCGAGCGCGCTCATCTCCAGCCGCTGCCCGACCGGCGCACCAGCGACTACGAGGAAACCATCGTCACCGTCACATCGACCGGCGGCTTCACGCTCAAAAAGGTCTTCTACACCGTCCCATCGCGGCTGATCGGCCATCGCCTCAGGGTCCGGCTGTTCGATGACCGGCTCGAGCTGTTCATCGGCGGCACCTGGCTGATGACGCTCGCCCGCGGCCGCGCGCCCAGCAACGGCAAGCGCGGCCACGTGGTCGACTACCGGCACGTCATCCACAGCCTCAGGCGCAAGCCGATGGCCCTTCTGGGCATGGTCTATCGCGACCAGCTGTTCCCCCGCGATGCCTATCGCAAAACCTTCGACCGCCTGATCGCGCAGCTGCCCGAACGGGCGGCGTGCCGGACCATGGTCGAGCTGCTGGCGCTGGCGCACGACCGCGCCTGCGAGGCCGAGCTGGCCGATATCCTCTCAGCCGATCTCGGCCAGGATCGCCTGCCGGACATGGCGGCATTGCGTGTGCGCTTCGCCCCCGACCCTGCGGCGCTCCCCGAAGTGATCGTCCAGCTCACGCCGCTCGCCGATTACGACAGCCTGCTGGCGGGAGCGGCGGCATGAACGGCATCGCCCAGCCCATCGACGCCCAGCGGCTCACTCTCATCCTCAACGATCTGCGGCTGCCCGCCATCAAGCAGGCGTGGCCCGACATCGCCGAACGCGCCGACCGGGAAGCCTGGCCGGCCGCACGCTTCCTCGCTGCGCTCGCCGAGCACGAGATCGCAGAGCGCGACCGGCGGCGGATCGAGCGCCACCTCGGCGAGGCCCGCCTCCCGCCCGGCAAGACCCTCGACAGCTTCGCCTTCGACGCCGTGCCGATGGTCTCCAAGGCCAAGGTCATCGCCATCTGCTCGGGCGACGGCTGGCTCGAAAAGGGCGCCAATCTCATCCTGTTCGGCCCGCCCGGCGGCGGCAAAAGCCACTTGGCAGCTGCGATCGGCCTGGCGCTCATCGAGAATGGCTGGCGCGTCCTCTTCACCCGCACCTCCGATCTCGTCCAGAGACTCCAGGTCGCAAGGCGCGAGCTCGCCCTCGAAGCCGCCATCACCAGGCTCGACAAATACCACCTGCTGATCCTCGACGATCTCGCCTACGTCACAAAGGATCAGGCCGAGACCTCCGTCCTCTTCGAGCTGATCAGCGCAAGATATGAACGGCGATCGACCCTCATCACCGCAAACCAGCCGTTCGGCGAATGGGGAAAGATCTTCCCCGATCCCGCCATGACGCTCGCCGCCGTCGACCGCCTCGTCCACCACGCCACCATCTTCGAGATGAACGTCGAAAGCTATCGCCGACGCGCCGCCATCCAAAAACGAAACGGCGCCGGACGACCGCCAACCTACGCGACAATCAAAACCGTCGAACAATCGTCGCTCAGCGACAATCAAGCCTCAACATAGCCATTGCCAGCGTCAATCAAACAAGCCAATCTCACTCCGCCGCGACAATCAGTTCTCATCTTGATTGACGCGCAACTCCCATCCAGATCGCCGCGCTATACTCCCGCTTGCTCCGTGTGCCCCTGACGGGGCGGTGATGCAACGGGCCGGGGCGCGCAGGCCCCAGATACCACAGCGCCCCTGCCCGTTGCATCGCGAGGCGCCGGTTATGCCGACTGAGCGGCGAAGGCCGCCGGCCTCGTCTGCTGTCGCGGCGCATTTCTCGCCCGACGCTGCGCAAGTGGTGGCGTCGCTACCAGAACAGCGGCGAAGCTGGCCTGGTGACACGAAGTTGCCGGCCGCATCGCTCGCCGAGGCGCAAGGTGTTCGCCCGCGAGGCGGCGCTCATCCTCCAACTCCGCCGCGCACGCAAGCTCGGTATCAAGCGTCCACGTAACGAGCTGATCCACGAGCACGGCCTCAGGCTCGCGCTCGACACCATCCACAAAGTCCTGGTCCGGCACGGCGAGAGCCTGCTGCACCGGC
>DATJYA010000080.1:0-2243 GCA_035499835.1 Pseudolabrys sp. | reverse complement strand
CCATTGGCCAATGGTGCGCAGGACGGTCGGCAGCTCCTTCGGGCCGATCGCGATCAGCGCGACGATGCCGATGACGACGAGCTCGCCCCAATTGAGACCGAACATGGACTGATCAACTCCAGGGCCGCGACCGCCACCGGCCGGCCGCCGCTTGCGCTTTCAAACGGCCTAAGCCGCGCCGCTCAGGACCGCACGCTTTCGGCGCGGCGCTCGGCATCGGTCTTGGCCGTTGCAGACGCTTCGATCTTGGCCGGCTCGGACTTCTCCGACTTGTCGTCCTCGGCCATGCCTTTCTTGAAGGCCTTAATGCCCTGCGCGAAATCGCCCATCATCCCGGAAATCTTGCCGCGGCCGCCGAACAGCAGCATCACGACGACGATGACGATCATCCAGTGCCATATGCTTAACGAACCCATCGGCAAATCCTCCGCAGCGACGGGCCATGTGTGCGCTCGTCCCGCCTCATGATTTGACCTCAAACTAGGCCCCGCAAGCGGCAAAAACAAGGACTTACCGCCGAAACAATGAGGCCGTTCGCGATCAAAATTAACGTGATTACTTGGGTTTAGTCTTGGACTCAGTCTTGGACTAGCCTTGGGCTTAGCCTCGGGCCTGGTTGAACTTGGCCTCGGGGCCTTGCGTCCCGGCCTACTTGTCGCCGCGCGACGGCGGCGGCGCCAGCCCCAGATCGAGATCGCCCGGCTCGAGCGGATCCTCGTCCTCGCGCAGCGTGGAATCATCGCTCGGGATCGGCACGGCAAAGCCCTGCGGCATATTGCCTTCGAGCAGCCCCGCGCCCTTGAGCTCGTCGAGGCCGGGAAGCGCTGCGACCTCCTCCAGCCCGAAATGCGACAGGAACTCTTCCGTGGTGCCGTAAGTGATCGGCCGTCCCGGCGCCTTGCGGCGGCCGCGCGGCCGGATCCAGGCGGTGCGCAGCAGCACGTCGAGCGTGCCGGCGGCGGTCGCCACGCCGCGGATCTCCTCGATTTCGGCGCGCGTCACCGGCTGGTGGTAGGCGACGATGGCGAGCGTTTCGATCGCCGCGCGCGACAGTTTGCGCGTCTCCACCGTTTCCCGGGTGAGCAGCCAGGACAAATCGTCGGCGGTGCGGAAGGTCCATTTCCTGCCGATGCGCACGAGGTTGACGCCGCGGCTCGCGTATTCGGCCTTCAGCCGCGCCAACGAGTCGCGCACGTTGACGCCGTCGGGAAGACGTTTGGCCAGCGTTGCCTCATCGAGCGGGCTGCCGGCGGCAAATAACAAAGCTTCGAGCAAGCGCAGTTCTTCGGCACGCGTCTCCGTTGGCGGCTCGGGCTCATTGTTTTGAACAATCACGAGCTTCTTGGCCACGCTGGGCATTGAGTTCGTCTCCTTAGGCGTTTTCTTGCGGGTCATGCGCTGCAGCACTTTCATTCGCGCCGACACGCTTGCGCATGTAGATCGGGGCGAAAGACTCTTTCTGATGAATCTCGGCGAGGCCCTCGCGCACCAGTTCGAGCGCGGTGGCAAAGGACGAGGCGAAGACCGTGGCGGCGAGCGACGGCTCGACCACATAGGCGATGAGGAATTCGTCGATGCGCGACCAGTCCGCGGATTGGCCGATCATCCGCTCCAGCGCATCGCGCGCTTCGGCGAGCGACCAGACGGTGCGCTTCTTGAAGCGGACGCGCGACAGCACCGACTGCGAGCGCTGCTTGGCATAGGCGCTGAGCAGATCGTAGAGCGTCGCCGACCATTCCGCCTGCTTGATTTCGGCGATCGGCTCCGGCGCCCCGCGCGCGAAAATATCGCGGTTGAGCTGCGGACGCGCCATCAGCCTGGTCGCCACTTCGCGGAACGCCTCGAGGCGCCTGAGCCGGTGCGCCAGCGCCAGCGCCATGTCTTCCGCGCTCGGCTCGCCTTCGGGCGCCGGCTCCGGCAGCAGCAGGCGCGATTTCAGGTAGGCAAGCCAGGCCGCCATCACCAGATAATCGGCGGCAAGCTCGAGGCGCAGCTGCCGCGCCGCCTCGATGAAGCCCAGATACTGGTCGGCGAGCGCGAGGATGGAGATTTTCGCCAGATCGACTTTCTGCTGGCGCGCCAGCGCGAGCAGGAGATCAAGCGGTCCCTCGAAGCCCTCGACGTCGACGATCATCGCCGGCTCGCCAGTGGCGCGATCGGCCTCCGCCAGCGTGCTGTCGAATTCCTCGGGGCTCATGAGCCGGTCATCCTCTGCGCCGGCACGCGCTCGCCCGCCAGCATGC
>DATJYA010000079.1:0-4732 GCA_035499835.1 Pseudolabrys sp. | reverse complement strand
GCGGGCGATGATGCCGGCCTGGTCGCGAATCTCATGCAGATGGCCAAAACCTTTGCCGATCATCGCCGCCGGAATCTGCCCGATCAACGCCAGCACCGGCGCGTTCATGCCGAAGGCGGTGAGCAGCGCCGCGCCGGAATTGAGCAGGCCCGGTCCCGGGACCACCGAATAAGCCTGTGGTTTGCCGGTCGAAAGCGCCGCGCCCAGCGCCATATAGGCCGCGCCCTGTTCGTGGCGGGTGTGGATAACGCGCAGGCGCGGGCCGGCCTGCTGCAAGGCGTCGAACAAATGGTCGTTGTGCACGCCGGGCAGGGCATAGACGGTATCGAGACCGTGCGCGATCAGGGTCGCGACGGTCGCTTCGGCGGTGGTCATCTGGGTCTTGGCCGGAAGGGCCTTTTTTGAACGCTTGTTTTTCGACATGGCACAACCCGGCAAGGCGGGAGCGGAGTGTGCAGATTACGCTGCGCTCTGTCGAGGCGCTTGCCTTGACAAAGCGCGGCCCGCGTGTGTTTTTCCCCGCCTCGCCCGACAAGATTTCATTGTCTGCCGGATAAGGCCTTGATGCATCGCTATCGTTCCCATACCTGCGGCGCGCTGCGCGACAGCGACGTTGGCAAGACCGTGCGGCTGTCCGGCTGGTGCCACCGCATCCGCGACCATGGCGGCGTGCTCTTCATCGACCTGCGCGACCATTATGGGTTGACGCAGGTCGTCGCCGACCCCGACAGTCCGGCGTTCAAGCTCGCGGAAAAGCTGCGCTCGGAATGGGTGGTGCGCATCGAGGGCAAGGTGCGCTTACGCCCCGCGGGCACCGAGAATCCCGAACTGCCGACCGGACTGGTCGAGGTCTATAGCGACGAGATCGAGGTGCTCGGTCCGGCCGCCGATTTGCCGATGCCGGTATTCGGCGAGCAGGACTATCCGGAGGAGACGCGGCTCAAATACCGCTTCCTCGATCTGCGCCGCGAGCATCTGCACAACAACATCATGCTGCGCGGACAGGTGATCGATTCGATCCGCCGGCGCATGAAGGAATCGGGCTTCTTCGAGTTCCAGACGCCGATCCTGACTGCGTCGTCGCCGGAAGGCGCGCGCGACTATCTGGTGCCCTCGCGCATCCATCCGGGAAAATTCTACGCGCTGCCGCAGGCGCCGCAGCAGTTCAAGCAGTTGATCATGATTGCGGGCTTCGACCGCTATTTCCAGATCGCGCCGTGTTTCCGCGACGAGGATGCGCGCGCCGATCGTTCTCCTGGAGAATTCTACCAGCTCGATCTGGAGATGAGCTTCGTCACCCAGCAGGACGTGTTCGATGCCGTCGAGCCGGTGATCCGCGGCGTGTTCGAGGGGTTCGGCAAGGGGAAAAGCGTGACGCCGAAGTTCCCGCTCATTCCCTACGCTGACGCGCTGCGCAAATACGGCACCGACAAGCCGGACCTGCGCAATCCGATCGTCATGCAGGACGTGAGCGAAGCGTTCCGCGGCTCCGGCTTCAAGATTTTTGCACGGATCTTGGAAGATCCTAAGTCCCAAGTCTGGGCGATTCCGGCGCCGAAAGGTGGATCACGGGCTTTCTGCGATCGTATGAATTCGTGGGCGCAGGGCGAGGGCCAGCCCGGCCTCGGCTACATCATCTTCGACAGATACGTTGAGACGGTTAAGGGAACCGAAGTAGACGCGACAAGCGGGCACGAACAGCGCAGAGTGTCGTACCAACAGTTGGACCCCGAGCGCGCAGTTGGGAAGGGACCAATCGCAAATAACATTGGATCCGAAAGAACTGAAACGATTCGTGCGCAACTGAAGTTAAAGGCGGGCGATGCCTGTTTCTTCGTCGCCGGCAAGCCGAAGGATTTCGTCAAGTTCGCCGGGCTCGCGCGCGCCAAAGTTGGCGAGGAACTCGGCCTCGTCGCCAAGGACCGCTTCGACTTCTGCTGGATTGTCGACTTCCCCATGTATGAATGGAACGAAGAAGAGAAGAAAATCGACTTCTCGCACAATCCATTTTCGATGCCGGACATGAGCGTCGAGGATTTCCTCGCGCTCGATGCGAAGGACACCGAGAAGCTGCTGTCGATCAAGGCGATCCAATACGACATCGTCTGCAATGGCGTGGAGTTGTCATCCGGTGCGATCAGAAATCACCGCCCCGAAGTGATGAAAAAGGCCTTCGCCATCGCCGGTTACGGCGAGGACGTGCTGGAGGCGAAATTCGGCGGCATGCTGCACGCGCTCTCGCTCGGCGCGCCGCCGCACGGCGGCATCGCCCCCGGCATCGACCGCATCGTCATGCTGCTCGCCGGCGAGGAGAACCTGCGCGAGGTCGTGCTGTTCCCGATGAACCAGCGCGCCGAAGACCTGATGATGGGCGCGCCCTCGGAGGCGACGGCGAAGCAGCTCAAGGAACTGCATATCCGGCTGGATTTGCCGAAGAAGTAAAAATTGGATCCCCGCCTTCGCGGGGATGACGCGCAAGAGCGCCTCACTTCTCCGGCAGCGGGATGAACTCGATCTCGTCGCCCGGCACCTTCTGGAAATGCCCGGCCTTCCAGTCGGCCTTGGCCTGCTCGATGCGCTCCTTGCGCGACGACACGAAATTCCACCAGATATGCCGCGGACCATCCATCGGCGCGCCGCCGAGAAGCACGAAATGCGCGTCGGTTGCCGCTGCGACGGTGATCCTGTCGCGGGGCTTGAACACCAGCAGCCGGCCGGCCTCGAACTTGTCGCCGGAAATCTCGATCGTGCCGTCAATCACGTAAATCGCCCGCTCCTCGTGGTCGGCATTGAGCGGCAGCGTCGAGCCGGCTTTGAGATGCACGTCGCCGAAGATCGTCTCATGCACCACCGGCACCGGCGATGCCGCGCCGTAGAGCGAGCCGACCACCACGCGCACAGTTTTGCCGTTCTCGGCGACCACCGGGAATTCGGCAACGTCGTGATGGGCAAAGCCTGCGTCCATCTCTTCCTTCGCCGCCGGCAGAGCGACCCACATCTGCAATCCGTGGATCGGCCCACCGGCGGCGCGCTTTTCCGCGCCGGTGCGTTCCGAATGCACGATGCCGCGCCCGGCGGTCATCCAGTTCACCTCGCCGGGGCGGATCGCCACCGCCGTGCCCAGACTGTCGCGATGCATGATCTCGCCGTCGAACAGATAGCTGACGGTGGCGAGCCCGATATGCGGATGCGGCCGCACGTCGAGGCCGTTGCCGGCGCGAAATTCCGCCGGGCCGAAATGGTCGAAGAAAACGAACGGGCCGACCATGCGCGAGCGCGCCGAGGGCAGGGCTCGGCGCACGCTAAAGCCGTCGCCGAGATCGACCGTGCGCGGCACCACCACATGGGCAATGGCGTCGCAGGAATAGGCATCGCCCGCTTCGGGGTCCTTGCCGGGAAAAAAACTCATGGCCAACTCCTTCTGTCTCGCCTCGTTACCCCGCGACAGCTCCGAAATGCCGCAGCCTGTCACGATAACATAGGACCTGCGACGCTTTTGTTTACCCGCCCGTAACCATATCGGCGCGCCCGGCGTCGTTTTGGCCGCTTATCGCCCTTACGGCCTCTTAAGCTTAAGCCACCCTTTACGGCGGCATGGCTTGCTAGAGCGGGATACCAGTGCAGGGCGGACGGTCGCAACGGGAATGGGCAGGGGCTTGCGCGCGGTTTCGCGCAAAAATTTATTGGCAATTGCCGCTGGCGTATTTCTCGCCGGCGCGCCGTTGATCGCCTTCGACGTCTGGCTCGGCGGCCTGATCGAGCGCCAGGGCCAGGACGAGGCCGACGCCGCGGCCAAGCGCGCCGTTTCTCTGGCTGAGTTCCGCGTCGGGCAGGTCGTGCATTCGCTCAACGCTCTCGCCGAGGTCGGCGTCGACTCGTGCCGCCAGGACGACATTACCTTGATGCGGCAGGCCGCGTTCACGACGGCGCCGATCAAGGAAGTTGCGGTGCTCGGGGCCGACGGCAAGGTGCTGTGCACCGATTCCGATCTGCCGCCGCGCGAGCGCAAACTGCTGTCGTCGGAGCCTCTCACCGGCGCCAATGGGTATACGCTCGATGTCATCCAGCTTGGCAACAGCGAGAACATGGTGCGGCTGCGCCGGCAGACCAGCACCGGGGGCAACAGCATTGCCGCGCTGGTGCCGGCCACGCTGTTCCTGCCGATGGTGTCCGCCAATGGCGGGCTGTTCAGCGCCTATGCCAACATGGTCACGCCCGGCGGAGTCACGATCGCCGAAGCGGGCGCCGAGTCCAGGGCCGACAGCTTCAGCGCCCGGCTGCGTTCGGAGAAATACGGCCTCAACGCCAGGGTCTCCCTGCCGCGCGAGCAGGTGCTCTCCGAGCAGGCCGACCTGCAGCGGCTCGGCATGTTCGTGACCTGCGTCATCGCGCTTTTGCTGATCGGCTTTGCCCTGGTCATGCCGCGCCGCCGCAACACCAGCAATCCAGTGGCCGAACTCGAGCGCGCGCTCGATGCCGGCGAGTTCGTGCCCTATTACCAGCCGATCGTCGATATCCGCTCCGGCCAGTTGCGCGGCGCCGAGGTGCTGGTGCGCTGGCGCAAGTCCGACGGCACGCTGGTGCCGCCGGCTTCCTTCATACCGCTCGCGGAATCGAGCGGGCTTATACTCGACATGACGCGGGATCTGATGCGGCGCGTCTGCGCCGAGGCCGGCCCGGCCATCGGCCGCCGTCCGGGGCTGAAGATCTCGTTCAATTTCGCCGGCAAGCT
>DATJYA010000078.1:0-6200 GCA_035499835.1 Pseudolabrys sp. | reverse complement strand
TGCTGCCGATCTATCTCTATTTCATGGGCGTGCCCAGCGGCCTCGTCGTGATCTGGCTGAGCTTCCTCTATACGCTCGCGATCGCGCTCTTGATGGTGTCGCGGCTGCCGGTGTTCTCCGGCAAGCGCGTGGGCAAGCGCGTGCCGCCGGAACTGGTATTGCCGGTTTTCGTCGTCGTCGTGTTGTTCTTCGCGCTGCTGGTCAGTTATCCGTGGGAAGTGTTGACGCTGGGCACGCTCGCTTATCTTGGCTGTTTGCCGTTCGGCTGGCTGTCCTATCGCAACTATCAGCGCCAGGATGCGGCCGCCGCCGCGGCGACGAGCGCGAGTGAGGCCGACGCGGCGCTCAGTCCCGGTGCCGTCGGCGCTGAATCGGACGAGCGTCCGGCGCGCCTCAACTAAGTCCGATGCCGCGAGCGACCAGCGTCCTTGGCCGCGGCCATCGCCATGAGCGGCCGCCTGCCGACACCGTCATTCTCGATTCTGCGCAGCGCAGCGCCAAAACGATCGCGGTGACGAGCGTCAAAGGCGCGACGATCGAGATTGCCCTCCACGAACCGACACGGCTGCGCACCGACGATCGGCTGGTGCTCGACGACGGGACTCTTGTCGAAGTCGTCGCTGCGCCGGAGCCGCTGCTCGAGGCACGCGCCACCGACCTCGCCGCACTCATGCGGCTCGCCTGGCATCTCGGCGACCGCCACGTGCCGGTGCAGGTGCTCAACAATCGTATCCGCACCAGGCGCGATCCGACGATCGAGGCACTGCTCAAATCGCTTAGCGCCAAGGTGATGCCGATCGAAGCGCCTTTCGAGCCGGAAGGTGGCGCCTATGAGGCGGCGCAGGCGCATGGCCGCGGTCATGACCACCATCACCACGGCCACGATCATTAGGGCATCAGCCCCTGCGTGCCGAACGGGTAGCCGGGCATGATCTGGTAGGGATGCTTCCAGCCTGGCAACGCCCGCATGCGCTCGCGCCAGGTGCCGATTGCGGGATGGTCCTTGCCGATGTCGAAGCCGAACTCCTCGGCCGGATAGTAGAGATAGCCGGCCAATGAAACGTCGGCGATGGTTGGCCTCTCGCCGACCAGGAACGGTGCCTTTTCCAGGCGCTTGTTGACGATGGCGAGCGCGGCGTCGAAGCGTCCCTTCATGAACGCCATCACCGCCGGGTCGCCCGGCTTCGGCGCGAAGTTCTTGAGAAACCGGTACGGCCCCAGAAAACCGTTGACCTTCTGGTTGTCGAAGATGATCCAGCGCAAGGCCTCGAGTTCCTCATCCTCGCCCTGCGGCAGGAATTTGCCGGAATGGCGCGCGAGATAAGTGAGGATCACGCCCGACTGCGACAGCTTCTTCTTCCCATGCACCAGCACCGGCGCTTCGCCCATCTCGTTAATGGTCTCGCGGAATTCCGGGGTGCGTTGCGGCGCCGCGCCGAAGAAATCGTACCAGACCGGTTCCCAATCGGCGCCGATCAAATTGAGCATCAGCGCGGCGCGATAGGCGTTGCCGGACTGGGCGAAGCAGTAGAGCTGGTAGTCGGACATGAGCTTTTCCCGGAAGTGCTGAAGGCGAAAGCGCTGGGACAGGACCGCCCCAAGCCTCATTCGACGCCAAGCCGTGCCAGAACGCAACAAGCGCTCTCCGCTGGAGAGGGCTTGCGCTCAACGCCAGCGATTTGACTGGCGATCAGTGAAAAAAGCCGTGGTCGTGGTCGAACAGGTCGGCGCGTCCGATATGCTCGAATATTTCAAAATCGCGCGGCGGCACGTAAGTCGGCAGCGTCACGCGATAGACCAGGACCAGCGTATCGACATTGGCCCCCGAGGCGTCCTGGTAGGGCTGACCGACCATGAAGCCGTGTTGCGTGATGAAATCGTTGTCGCTGCCGACAAACAGGAAGTAGTCGTGCGGCGCGCGCGGATCGCCGACCGGCACCACCGCCATGCTCTCCCATTTTTCGTAGAGGTCGTTTGCATCGTTGGGGAGACCATTGTGCAGCCCGAAACGATTGAGCTGAGTATTGTCGTTGATATCGAGAAATTTCTGATAGGTCACCGGCTTGATGGCGCTGTTGAGAACGCCCAGCGGCGCGACGGGTGTCGCAGGGCTGTCATAAGTCGTTTCGGCGATATTCGTGGCGCCGGCAATGTCGATGAGGTCGATGCTGCGATAGACGGAGGCCGGGGTCGCGGCTGTAAATCCGGCGCTGCTATCACGGGCGAGCACCAGGAATTGATGATCGTTAAGCGCGAGCATCTCGCTTTGGGCAGCGATCAATAGTTTCGTCTTGGTCGTCGTCGGATCCTGGTAGAGCGGCAATTGCACGACATACTCGCCGGTCAGCCTCGGCTTGAAGCCTCGGAGATCGTAAACAAGAAGCCGCGTATTGCGACGGGTCGTCTTGATGTTGTTGACGTCGAGGTCCTGGATCAAAGCGCTCTGCAGCAGGACAAACAGCGTGTGGCGGTCGGGGCTCATCGCCATGCCCTCGAAGCCCTGGTTGTTTTGCCGTCCCGACACGGGGTTGCCGGGGCTCGGATCGTAGGTGACGCCGGCCGGCGGGCTGTTGGCGGAGAAATTCTCGACGGCTTGGCCGGACGCGTCGAGCCGCATCGGAATGAACGCGTCCGGCGGACGGATGACCTGCAATAGCAGCCCGTTCTCGCCGTAGTGGTAGATGTAGGGGCCGTATTCGTCGCTGACCCAGAAGGTGCCGTCGCCGACGTGCACGACTGTCTCGTCATCGACGCTGATCAGCCCGTTCGACCCGGTGGGTAGATCGGGGAACAGCGGGGTGGCGGGCCTCACGCCGGTCGGGTCAAGGCCTGTGGTCAGCAGGCCGCCCCACTGATGAAACAGTACCGAACCCTTGTACTGAAGCCGCAGCTGATTGTGGCTGGTGGTCGTGCCGCTGAGTAGCGGGTTCAGCGTTAGATCGAAGCGCTGCAGGCGGCCATGGAAATCCACTGTCCCCTGCGTATTCCATCCGCGGTCCGGTATCATGAAGAGCGTGCCACCGTAGCTGCCGTCGCGGTTCTTGTGCCAGCTGTGCAGATCCATCGCCATGCCGGAACCGAAACCGCCAAGGGTGTCGCCGAACTGGTCGACGGCATTGGACGGCACGCGCGCGACGCCGACGAGACCTTTGTTGACGAAGGTCTGGCCTTGAAAGACCACCGACTGCGCGAGCGCGCCGCCGCCGCTGAAGGCGAAAGCCAGCGCCGTAAAGGCGATGAGCGCAATCGAGCAGCTTCGTCCTGACGTGGCAGCAGAGCCTCGGGTATGAGTCATGGCTGAGATTCTCCCTGACGCGGGCTGCGCGCGTGCCTTGGCGCATGCCGAAGAGACGACGACAGCGGTGTTCAATTGAGCGGGGCGAAGATGTGGTTTGGTTGGCGCGACGCAGAAAGTGGCGAGGGGTCCGGCTTAGAAATGTAACGGCTGAAAATAACTATCTTTGTGTGAAGGTAGTATGTTGGAAACATGACCGGGTGGGGTAGCGTGGAGCTGCGTCGGGCCAGCATCACCTTGCGAGCGAGCGCTTTGCCAGCGGCACGACGGCGAGCGCGATCAGCGTCACCACGGCGACCAGCGCCCACGCATCGTTGATGGCCTCGACGAAGGCCTGCTTGTCCACGAGCGGCGCCGCCAGGGCCTGCATCTCCGGGTCGAGACGCGCCGACTCGAGGACCTCAAGCGGAATACCAAGCGTCTTCGCCGCGGACGCATCGCCGGCGGCGAGGCGGCCGATCAGCGCCTGCGCGTGCTCGGGCGCGCGCGTGTAGATGACGGTGTCGATGACGGCGATGCCGATGGCGCCGCCGAGGTTGCGCATCAGGTTGAACAGGCCGCTGGCGTCGGCGACCGCGGATTTCGCCAGTTGCCCCAGCGCGAGCTGGGTCGGCGGCAGGATGCAGAACATGATGGCGGAGCCGCGCAACAGCTGCGGCCAGAACATGCCGTCGAAGTCCGTGGCCCGCGTCTGCATTGTGCTCAGGCCGAGCCCGGCGGCAAACAGCAGAAAGCCGAACGCCGTCAACAATCGTTCGTCAATACGCCGCACCGAAACCGTGGCAAGAGGAGCGGCAAGCAATTGCGCGACGCCCGTCACCAGCATGATCTCGCCGATCTCGAGCGCGTTATGGTCGCGCACGTAGGCGAGGAAAACCGGCATCAGATAGACCGAGCCGAAAAGCCCCATGCCGAAAATGAAGCTGAGCAGGCAACCGATGGAAAAATTCCGGTCGCGAAAGGTCTGCAGATCGATCAGCGGCGAGGGTGACCGGAGCGTCCGGACGATAAATCCGACCGCGGCGATCGCGCTCGCGCCCAGCAGGCTGACCGCCAGCGCCGAGGTCCAGCCGCGCTTTGGCGCTTCCTTGATGGCGATCTCCAGCGCCGCCAGTGCAGCGGCAATGAGCAGCAGCGAAATCGCATCGAGATGGCGAACCTGATTCAGGGACGGCCGTTCCCGCGGCAACGACAGCGAGGCGACCGCGGCGGCAAGGATGCCGGGCAGGACGTTGATGAGGAACAGCCACGGCCAGGAATAGGTCGCGGTGATCCAGCCGCCGACGACGGGGCCCGCCGTTGGGGCAAAGACCGCGATGACGCCGGCGATCATCGTCGCCAGCGTCTGCAGCCGAAACGGAAACAGCAGGAACACGGCGGAAAACACTGCAGGGATCAGCGTGCCGCCGGCAAAGCCCTGCAACACGCGCCACATGATCAGGGATGAAAAGCTCGCGCTGGCGGCGCAGCCGATCGAGGCTAGCGTGAAAACCGACACGGCGACAACGAACAGCCAGCGCATCGTGAGGATTCGCGTGAGCGGGCCGGTGAGCGGAATCGAGATGATCTCGGCGATCAGATAGGCGGTCTGGATCCAGCTCATGCGGTCTTGCGTGATGCCGAGCGCCTTCTGGATGGTCGGCAGCGACGTGGCGACGACCTGCACGTCGAGGATCGCCATGAACATGCCGACGCACATCATGGCAAAGCCGGTCCACACCGGCGCGGGGACCGCGTCCGGCCGGGCTTGCAACGGGAGATCGTCGAGGAGGGCGCGCACGCGATATCGGACCGGGTTCGTGCTTCGACAGGAACCGGGTTCTGTCGAGGGCGACGCTGTTAAAACCCCCGAGAGATGACGATTGCAGGGCCGCCCCGCTAGTCCCTCCATCACAAAGGCGTGACCGCCACCGCGCCTTCAGCCGTCCCACCCGGCCTTTTTCAATCCTGCAAGCATGTGCGCGTGGTCGTCGGGACGAAACCAGAGCGGGCGCTGGCGTACCTGAAAGTCGAACGAGGCCGGAGAAATGGCGATCGCCTGGTCGAGCGCTTCTTTCGCTTCCGTCGTCCGACCGAGCTCGCCGAGGGCCGCGGCGAGCCAGCGGTAGGACGACGGGAAATCGGGAAAGGCGCGGATCGCGCGCCGCGCGGCGGCGACCGCGGCCTCGTAATCGCGGCAGAAGTAGTGAGCGAGCGTCACCTGACTAAGGCGGTTGACCAGGAACGGCGTATGGGGATCGAGCCGGATGCACGTTTCGAGGGCCGCAAGCCCGTCGATCGGCCGCCCGGCATAGGCGAGAATGACGCCCCGTGCGCCGTGCGCGGCGGCAAGATTCGGACACAGGGCGAGTGCCTCCTCGGCCTGCGCCAGCGCGCCTTGATGATCGCCGCGCGCATTGAGCGCGAGCGCCAGGCGCGCGTGGGCCTCCGCGTCACCGGCATCGAGCGCGACCGCGCGGCGCGCCATCGCCTCTTCCTCGCTCTGCGTCCCCTTGGCGCGGGCGAGTACTGCGGCGAGCCCGATAAAGCCACCGGCAAACATCGGATCGAGTTCGACCGCGCGCTGAAAGAATGTCCGGGCGCGGTCATCGTCTTCGCTGCTAGCTTTGCCGAGGTGCCACATGCCGCGCTGATAGGCGCCCCAGGCATCGAGGCTTGCCGGGACTTTGCGCGCCGCGCGTTGCCGCTCGGCGTCGGCAATCGCCGGCGCGATCGCCGCTGTGACGGCTTGCGTAATCTCGTCCTGGACCGCGAAAATATCGGCGAGGTCGCGGTCGTAACGTTCGGCCCAGACCTGATTGCCGGTCTCGGCCTCGGCCAGTTGCGCGGTCACGCGCACACGGTTGCCGGCCTTGCGCAAGCCGCCTTCGAGCACGTAGCGCACGCCGAGCTCGCGGCCGACCTG
>DATJYA010000077.1:0-4426 GCA_035499835.1 Pseudolabrys sp. | reverse complement strand
CGCTCCACGATCACCGGCGTGCCGACATCGACCAGCCGGTAGAGCGCGCGGATATCGTCGTTGTACATGCGGATGCAGCCGTAGGAGACGAAGCCGCCGATCGAGCGCGGATCGTTGGTGCCGTGGATGGCGTATTCGCCGCCGCGCATGGTCAGCGCCGCCGCGCCCATCGGATTTTTCGCCGCACCGCCGGGAATGACCTCCGGCAGTCGGGGGTTGTCGCGACGAATCTCATCCGGCGGCGACCAGGCCGGTTTGACGTATTTGCCTTCGATGCGCGCCTGGCCGGTCCATTCCTTGCCGGCGCGGCCGACGCCGACAGGAAAGCGCAGCGCGTGCCCGCCGTCGATGACGTAATAGAGCCGGCGCTGCTCGGTCTTCACCACGATGGTGCCGGGCGCGAAGCCGGAGAAGGAGACGACGTCGCGCGTGGCGGCATGTGCCGTCGCGGCGACGATTGTCCAGGTCAGAGTGAAACAGGCAAACAGCGCCGTGCGCCGCAGAACCATAGCCATCGAACCCGCCCGCTTGCATTAGCGGGCGGCATAATAGGGCGCGCGAAAACGGGTTCGAGCGAAAGCGCGAAGTAACCTAAACGGTTATTTACTTTCCGCGCCGGCGCCGAGAACCCTGCTTATGCGCCTGCCTTGGCGGCTTTCTTGTTTTGCCGGTTGTTCACCAGATCGTCGACCACCGCCGGCTCGGCGAGCGTCGAAGTATCGCCGAGATTGCCGAATTCATCCTCGGCGATCTTGCGCAGGATGCGGCGCATGATCTTGCCGGAGCGCGTCTTCGGCAGGCCGGGCGCAAACTGGACCAGGTCCGGCGAGGCGATCGGACCGATCTCCTTGCGCACCCAGGCGACCAACTCCTTGCGCAACTCTTCGGTCGGCGCTTCGCCCGCCATCAACGTCACATAAGCGTAGATGCCCTGACCCTTGATGTCGTGCGGGTAACCGACAACGGCCGCTTCCGATACTTTCGGATGCGCGACCAGCGCGCTTTCCACCTCGGCAGTGCCCATGCGGTGGCCGGCGACGTTGATCACGTCATCGACGCGGCCGGTGATCCAGTAGTAGCCGTCCTCGTCGCGGCGGCAGCCGTCGCCGGTGAAGTAGCGCCCGATATAGGTGGAGAAGTAGGTCTGCACGAAGCGCTCGTGGTCGCCATAGACCGTGCGCATCTGCCCGGGCCAGGAGTCGGCGATGCAGAGATTGCCGGTGCAGGCGCCCTGGAGTTCGTTGCCTTCGGCATCGACGATCTGCGGGATGACGCCGAAGAACGGCCGCGTCGCCGAGCCGGGCTTGAGCCTGGTGGCGCCCGGCAGCGGGGTGATGAGAATGCCGCCGGTCTCGGTCTGCCACCAGGTGTCGACGATCGGGCAGCGGTCCTCGCCGACGACATGGTAGTACCATTCCCAGGCTTCGGGATTGATCGGCTCGCCGACGCTGCCGAGAAGACGCAGCGATTTGCGCGAGGTTTTCTTCACCGGCGCATCGCCGCCCTGCATTAGCGCGCGGATCGCGGTCGGCGCCGTGTAGATGACATTGACCTGGTGCTTGTCGCAGACCTCCCAGAATCGCGAGGTCGTCGGATAGTTCGGCACGCCTTCGAACATCAGCGAGATGGCGCCGTTCGAGAGCGGGCCATAGACGATGTAGCTGTGGCCGGTAACCCAGCCGACGTCGGCGGTGCACCAGTAGATATCGCCGTCGTGATAGTCGAACACGTACTGGTGCGTGATCGAGGTATAGACCAGATAGCCGCCGGTGGTATGGAGGACGCCTTTCGGCTTGCCGGTCGAGCCCGACGTGTAGAGAATGAACAGCGGGTCTTCCGCGTTCATCTCTTCGCACGGGCAATCGGCCGCCACGATCTTGGCCATCTCGTCGTAATAGACGTCGCGGCCCGGTCTCATGTTCACCTTCTCGCCGGTGCGGCGCACGACGATCACGGAGGTGACGCCGCCGGCCTTGTCGCAGGCGGCATCGGTATTCGCCTTCAGCGGGATCTTGCGGCCGCCGCGCACACCTTCGTCCGCCGTGACCACGACGGCCGATTTGCAGTCCTCGATGCGGCCGGCCAGCGAATCCGGCGAGAAGCCGCCGAACACCACGGAGTGGATGGCGCCGATGCGCGCGCAGGCGAGCATGGAAATCGCCGCCTCCGGGATCATCGGCATGTAGATGGTTACGCGGTCGCCCTTCTTGACGCCGCGCGCCTTCAGCACATTGGCGAAGCGGCAGACCTCGGCGTGCAGCTGCTTGTAGGTGATCTTCTTGTCGTTTTTCGGATCGTCGCCTTCCCAGATGATCGCGGTCTGCTCGCCGCGCTTGGCGAGATGCCTGTCGACGCAGTTGTAGGCGACGTTGAGCTTGCCGTCCTCGAACCACTTGATCGAGACATTGTGCGGGTCGAAGGAGGTGTTCTTGACCTTGGTGAATGGCTTCGACCAGTCGATGCGCTTGGCCTGCTCGGCCCAGAAGCCGTTCGGGTCCTTGATCGAGCGCGCATACATGTCCTGATACTTGGCGTCGTCGACAAAGGCGCGCTTCGCCCACGCAGCCGATACGTCATAAATCTTGTCGGTCATCTATTCCTCCCGGCCCCGCTTGTCCCGTGCGGGCGAACCTGTTTGTTGCCCCCATTATGCGACGGCACATTGATTTACGACAAGCCGGTGGGCCTGCCACTTTGGTCGCTATTTTGGTGGTTTTTCAGAGGGCTAGACGCCCCGGGCGCCGACGGTCCATGCGCATCGGCAGCGGTGCGATCGGTTCACGCAACCACGGCCGGTTTGTGCATCGCGATGCCGCCCATAACAAGGACAATGCCGAATATATCCCTCGCCGAGGGGATCTGCGCGAGCACGAGCGCGGCAATGATCGTCGCGGTCGCCGGCAGCAGTGCCAGCAGCAAGGCAAAACTCGCGCGCGGCAGCCGCGACATCGCCAGTTGATCGCAAATATAGGGGATCACGGAGGAGCAAATGCCGATGCCGATCCCTGCCAGAACGAGTTCAATATGTCCAAAGGCCTTCACCGCCTGGACGATGCCGATCGGCATAATGGCGACAAACGCGATCACCATGGCCGCGCCGAGGCGCTCGACGCCGCCGCTGGCGCCGCTTTCCGCCGCCTTGTGACCGAGCACGATATAGCCGACAAACAGCGCCGCGTTGAGTGCCGACCAGAACAGCCCAAACGGATCGGTCGCCCATTTCACGTTGATCAGGATGAATACGCCGGCGACTGCGAGGAGGAGCGCGAAGAAATTGCGCCGCGTGCGCAGGCCATAGAGCGCGACGATGATGGTGCCGACGAATTCCATGGCCGCGACCAAGCTCATCGGCAGACGATCCAGCGCCAGGTAAAACGACGTGTTCATCACCGCGAGGCAGATGCCGAGTCCCGCGAGCAGTAATCGTGTCTTGCGATCCGCCTGCGCGATCGTTTTCCACGGCTTTGTGACGCTTGCGAAAATTATGGCCGCCGAGGCGATGCGGAACCACGCCACGCCGAGAACGCCGACCGCCGGAAATAGCAGCACGGCAAAGGATGGTCCGAGATAGTGAAAGACGGCGCTGACACCGAACCACGCGTGCGGAGGAACGGCACCGGCGGCTTTGTTGACGATGAGGCCGCTGGTTGCGATTGATCGCCTGTTCATGCCATCATTATGAAGTCTCGGATCGCTCCATCCATAGAACACGGAAGGGCTTTGGCTGAATATAACGATCAATCAAAGGCTAAAATTGCTAAACGCTTAAGATCGAAAAACACCAATATCGACGCGGTCGACGCCAAGTTGCTGGCGGCGCTCATTGCCAATGCGCGCGTCAGCAATGCCAAGCTTGCGCGTCTGGTGAAGCTGTCGGGTCCGAGCGTGTCGGAAAGGCTCAGGCGGCTGGAAGAAGCCGGCGTGATCGAAGGCTACACGGCGAAGATCAATCCAGGCGTGCTCGGCTTGCCGATTGCAGCGTGGCTTCGCGTCCGGCCGATCCCGGGGCAACTGCAAAAGGTGGCGGACATCCTGCGCGGCCTGCCTGAGATCGTGGAGTGCGACCGCATCACCGGCGAGGATTGCTTCATCGCCCGCGCCCATGTCAGATCGGTCGGCGATCTGGAGCGGCTGATCGACAAAATCATTCCTTGGGCGATGACCAATACATCGATCATTCAGTCGTCGCCGGTTGCGCGCCGCTTGCCGCCGATCGCCGCGGGCCGGCGCTGACGCGTCACCCTTTCAACCCGCCCATCTTGCAGACGAGCTTCCATTCGTCGGCCGTGACCGGCTGCACCGACAGCCGCGTATTGTTCGCCAGCACCATCGCTTTCAGCTTCGGCTCGGCCTTGATTTCGGCGAGCGTCACCGGCGTCTTTGCCGGCTCGAGGGCTTTCACATCGACGACCACCCAGGGCTCGCC
>DATJYA010000076.1:0-4920 GCA_035499835.1 Pseudolabrys sp. | reverse complement strand
CCTTTGCTGATGTGGACCCAGTGCCCGAGCGCGCCGCGCGGCGCTTCATGGAAGCCGTAGCCGAAGCAATCGCCCGGCCATGAGCCGGGATCCCATTTTGAATTGTCCTGGATGCGGTAATCGCGCCGCCCCATGTTGTCGGCGAGCCCCTGCACCCACATGCCCATTGATTCGACCAGGACCTGCGCCTCGATCGCACGGGCGGCGACCCGGCCGAGAGTAGAGAACAGTGCCTCCGGTCCGACGCCGAGCGAAGACAGCGTCTTGTCGACCAGTTCCTTGACCCTTGTCGGCCGGCCCGACGCGTAAGCGACGAGCATGCGCGCCAGCGGCCCGACTTCCATCGGCGCGCCGTCATATCGCGGCGATTTCAGCCAGGAGTATTTCTTGGCGACATCCAGCACCTTATAGGGCGGCTTGGGCCCGGTATAGTTGGGATTGGTTTCGCCCTTGAACGGGTTGAGGCCCTGCTCATCGCCGACCGAATAATCGTACCAGGAATGGGAGACCCATTCGTTGACCTTGGCCTGGTCGACGGTATCGATCTTGGCCAGGTCACGGCCATGGATGATGCCGGTCGGCAGGAAGAGCTGCGGCGTTTGACTATCGTCCATCGGATAGTCGCCATAAGCCATGTAATTGCCGATACCCACGCCGATCGCCGCCCAATCCTTGTAAAAAGACGCAATCGCCAGTACGTCCGGCAGATAAACGCGGCTGACGAAGTCCTTGCCGTCGGCCACCAGCTTCTGCAGCGCAGCGACGGTGTCCATATTCAGCGAGTTTTGCGAATCCGGATCGACTGGGGTCGCCATGCCGCCGACGAGGAAGCTTTGCAGGTGCGGGTTCTTGCCGCCGAGGATGGCGTGGATCTTGATGAAGCGCCGTTGCCAATCGAGCGCCTCCAGGTAGTGCGCCACCGCCATGAGATTGGCTTCGGGTGGCAGCTTGTAGGCCGGATGACCCCAATAGGCGTTGGCGAACGGGCCAAGCTGGCCGCGCTCGACAAATGCCTTGACCCGATCACGCACCCCCGCAAAGTACGTGGCGCTCGACAGCGGCCAGTCCGAGATCGATTGCGCGAGGGTTGCGGTCTTGGCCGGATCGGCGCCGAGCGCGCTGACGATGTCGACCCAGTCCAGTGCATGCAAATGATAGAAGTGGACGACGTGATCCTGCACGTTTTGCGCCGCCATGATGAGGTTGCGCAGCAGCCGTGCGTTGGGCGGAGGCACCGCGCCGATCGCCTTTTCGACGGCGCGAATTGACGCAATTGCGTGAACGGTGGTGCAGACGCCGCAGATTCGCTGAGCGAAGGCCCATGCATCGCGCGGGTCGCGCCCGCGCAGTATCAACTCGATGCCGCGAAACATCGTGGATGACGACCACGCTTCCTTGACGAAACCGCCGTCGACTTCCGCCTCGATGCGCAGGTGGCCTTCGATCCGGGTGATGGGGTCAACGACAACGTGTGTCATCACTCGGACTCCGCCTTGTCCTCAATCGAAGGAGTCTTTCCAAGGTGATGGCGCACGACCTCGCCAACGCCATGAACGGCCGCAGCGGCTGCCACCAGTCCGGCGAGACCAAGACCTACGGGATCGATCCACTCGCCGACTTCGAAGCCCGCGACATTGGGAAGCCGCCGGTAAAATGGCGTCATCGTGTCCCAGAAATTCGGCTCGGCACATCCGATGCACGGATGACCGCAGCCAATCGGCCAGTTGGTGCCTTCGTTCCACTTCACCACGGGGCAATTCTGCGACGTCGCCGGGCCTTTGCAGCCCATCTTGTAGAGGCAATGGCCGTGGCGATGCGCTTCGTCGCCCCAGGCCTCGACATATTGCCCGGCGTCGTAATGCGCGCGCCGCTCGCAATTGTCATGGATGGTCTTGCCGTAGGCGAACAGCGGACGCCGATACTGGTCGAGCGGCGGCCAGCGCTTCAGGGTCAGGTAATAGACGATAAGCGCGGTAATGTTCTCGGCGTTGGCCGGGCATGCCGACATATTGATGAGGTTCTTGAGACCGGGCACCGCGTCGGCGACCGACAAGGCTCCGGTTGGGTTCGGGGCTGCCGCGGGGATGCCGCCGAACGCCGCGCAGGTGCCGACGGCGATGGTGGCCGCGGCGTTGCCGCAGACTTCGCGGGCGATATCAAGGGCGGCCTTGCCGCCGATCGTGCAATAGGCACCGTCGGCGCCGGTCGGAATAGAGCCTTCGATAAGGGCAATGTATTTGCCCTTATTGTCACGCACGGTCTGCTCCAGCGCGCTTTCGGCCTGGCTGCCGGCGGCCGCCATCAAAGTCTCATGATAATTCAGCGAAATTGTATCGAGGATGAGGTCGGCGACGGTCGGATGGCCGGCGCGCAGCAGGGATTCGGTGTTGCCGGCGCAGTCCTGAAATTCGAGCCAGACCAGAATCGGCCGCGCTTCGCTATCGATCGCTGCGGCAATTGCATTTGTAGCCGTCTCCGGAAGGCCGAGAACTGCCGCCATCGACGCGCAGAAGCCGAGAAAGTCGCGTCGCGAAATTCCGCGATGTTCGAGTTCCTGGCTGAGACCGTGGGCAATCATCGCTGCCCTCCGCTAAGAGCGCTGTCAAAATGCCAAAGGCATTCCCAACGTCCTTGCTCTCTGATATCAAACATGCAACGACCAAGCAATTAGCGATGGCCGCAGTAGCCGATTTTCGTCAGAAATATCTTTTGAATTTTTGTCGGCCTAATTGACATAGATCAAATTGGCTGAA
Source organism: Pseudolabrys sp. (assembly GCA_035499835.1). Taxonomy (GTDB): domain Bacteria; phylum Pseudomonadota; class Alphaproteobacteria; order Rhizobiales; family Xanthobacteraceae; genus Pseudolabrys. The sequence continues at coordinate 2,167 of DATJYA010000076.1, read as the reverse complement.
TCTGGAGCGCGGTGACATGTGTCTTGGTATTCCAATGGAAATCGTCGCAATCGATGGATTTCGCGCGCGCTGTTCGGCGCAAGGCGTGGAGCGCGAGGTCAATTTGTTCTTACTGCAGGACGAGCCCGTTTCGATCGGCGATTTCGTGCTGGTGCATGTCGGCTATGCAATCCAAAAAATGTCTTCGCAAGAAGCGCGATCGGCCTGGGAGCTTTATGACGAAATGAGCCGCGCCGAGGCAATGGAGGTTGACGCGTGAGCCTGCCGGTCCTCGCAGATCCGGCATTGACGCAATCCATTACCGTATTGCCGTGAGATGTCGCATGCGTTTGCAGATTTTTGATGACACTGCCGACCGCACCTGGAGCAAAATGATCGGCGTTTACGCCTTGTTGATTGCTGGCAATGTGGGGGCCTGGGTTTGGGCGCTCGCCGAATTTCACAATCAGCCGCTGCTGTTAGGCACTGCCTTCCTCGCCTATAGCTTTGGGCTACGCCATGCGTTCGACGCCGACCACATCGTGGCGATCGACAACGTGACGCGCAAGCTGATGCAGGAGGGCCGCCGCCCGCTCGCGGCCGGCTTTTTCTTCTCATTAGGCCACTCGACCGTCGTTGTCGGCCTTGCCGTCGCTATCGCGCTCGCCGCGTCGGCGCTGCAGGGGCATTTTGGCGCCCTCAAAGAGATCGGCGGCGTGATCGGGACGTCCGTTTCGGCGCTGTTTCTGATTGCCATAGCCGCCGCCAATATTCTGGTGCTGACGCAGGTCTATCGGGCCTTCCGCACCGTCAAGCGTGGCGGCCGGTTCGTTGAAGCCGAAATCGACGACCTTCTTGCCCAGCGCGGCTTTCTCGGCCGCATTTTCCGTCCCGCCTTCCGGCTGGTCGAGCGCAGCTGGCACCTTTATCCGCTTGGCATCCTGTTTGGACTGGGCTTCGACACTGCGACCGAGGTGGGCTTGCTGGGCATTTCCGCCACTCAGGCCGCGCAGGGGCTTTCGATCTGGTCGATTCTGGTGTTTCCGGCACTGTTTACGGCCGGAATGTCGCTGATGGACACCACCGACAGCACGCTGATGGTCGGCGCATACGGCTGGGCTTTCGTCAAACCGGTGCGCAAGCTCTACTACAACATGACGATTACTCTCGTTTCGGTGATGGCCGCTCTTGTCATCGGCGGCGTCGAGGCGCTCGGCCTGATCGGCAGCAAGCTCGGGCTGGGAGGGCCGTTCTGGAGTTTCATCGCCATGCTCAGCGACAATTTCGGCATTCTTGGTTACGGGATTGTCGCCTTCTTCATCGCCAGTTGGTTCATCTCTTTCGTCATCTACAAGGTGAAGGGTTTCGACCGCATCGAGGAGTGCGCTCGCAGCTGAGGCCGTAGACGATCATGCACGAGCTCGCAATTTGCCAGGCCCTCATAGTGCAGGTGGAGGATGTCGTACGTGAGCGGCCAGGCCGGGTGACGAGCGTTCGTGTCGGTGTTGGACCCTTGTCCGGCGTGGAGCCTCGGCTTCTGGAAGGTGCCTATTCTCTGGCCTGTGCCGGCACTTGCGCGGAAGGCTCGCGGCTTGCGGTCGAACGGATGAATATCCGCGTGCGCTGCCGTGTTTGTGGCGCCGAAAGCGAAGCGACACCGAACCGTCTGTTGTGTGCAGCATGTGGCGACTGGCGCACCGATCTGATGTCGGGCGACGAGCTTTTGCTGCTGCGCATCGAGCTCGAAACGCAGGACGATGCAATGGAGCTTGCGCATGTGTGAAACCTGCGGCTGTTCAGCCCACGGCAAGGACACCGAGACCATCGAAGTCCTCGGCCGGCTGCTCGACGCCAACGATCGGACCGCAGCTCACAACCGCGAGCATTTCGACAGCCGCCGGGTTGTCGCCTTCAACATCATGTCGTCGCCCGGAGCAGGCAAGACAGCGCTGCTGGAAGCGACCATCGAGGCGCTCAAGCCCGAGTTCCGCATGGCGGTGATCGAGGGCGACCTCGAAACCGACAACGACGCCCGCCGCATCCGCGCGCATGGCGTCGCCGCGGTACAGATCACCACCGGCAGCGCCTGCCATCTCGACGCGCGCATGGTGCACGACGCGCTGCACGACCTGGCGCTGTCGCAGCTTGACGTCGTCTTCATCGAGAACGTCGGCAATCTGGTCTGTCC
>DATJYA010000075.1:0-7351 GCA_035499835.1 Pseudolabrys sp. | reverse complement strand
CCGCCATCTGTCGCAGCATGTCGGCGGTTTCGTCATCACCCGCAGCCGGCTCGACGAAGTGATGCCCATCGGCAACGGCGCCATGCCCGACCGCACCTTCGTCGAATGGGACAAGGACGATCTCGACGCGCTCGGCATCCTGAAGATCGACGTGCTGGGCTTGGGCATGCTGTCCTGCATCCGCAAGGCGTTCGATCTGGTGGAGAAGCATTATTCTCCGTCGTCATGCCCCGCGAAGGCGGGGCATCCAGCAATTGGTAAAGCAGCCCCAGGAAACGCTGGATTGCCCGCTTTCGCGGGCAATGACGGCAACAGGCTCACCCTCGCCACCATCCCCGCCGAGGAAAAGGCCGTTTACGACATGCTCGGCCGCGCCGATTCCCTCGGCGTGTTCCAGGTGGAAAGCCGCGCGCAGATGACCATGCTGCCGCGGCTGAAGCCGAAGAATTTCTACGATCTCGTCATCGAAGTCGCGATCGTGCGCCCCGGGCCGATCCAGGGCGACATGGTGCATCCCTATCTGCGGCGGCGCAGCGGCAAGGAGACCGTCACCTACCCGTCGAAGGAACTGGAAGCGGTGCTGTCGAAGACGCTGGGCGTGCCGCTGTTCCAGGAACAGGCGATGAAGATCGCCATCGTCGCCGCCGGTTTCACGCCGTCGGAGGCCGACAAATTGCGCCGCGCCATGGCGACCTTCAAACGCGTCGGCACCATCGGCACCTTCCAGCGCAAGATGATCGACGGCATGCTGGCGAACGGCTACGAACGCGCCTTCGCTGAGCGCTGCTTCCAGCAGATTGAGGGCTTTGGCGAATACGGTTTTCCGGAAAGCCACGCCGCAAGCTTCGCATTGCTGGTTTACGCCTCGGCCTGGCTCAAATGCCGCTATCCGGACGTCTTCGCCGCGGCGCTGCTCAATGCACAGCCGATGGGCTTCTACGCTCCGGCGCAGATCGTGCGCGACGCACGCGAGCACGGCGTCGAGGTGCGCGCGCCGGACGTCAATCACTCGCAGTGGGATTCGACGCTCGAGCCGGGGCCGCGCGCGGCGGAACGACTGCACGAACTGCATCGCGAGATGAACGACGACGTGCGCGCCACGCACGCCGTGCGCCTCGGCCTGCGCGAGATCAAGGGGCTGAAGGAAGAGGATGCGAAGCTGATCCTGGCGCGGCGCTCTTCTCCTCCCCTTCCCCCACGCTCTTCTTTCACCTCCTCCCTTGAGGGGGAGGTCGATCAACGCCGGCTTGCCGGCGTTGATCGGGAGAGGGGTAAATCGCAAGTACTTTACGTGCAGCCTACCCCCCTCCCTAACCCTCCCCCTCAAGGGGGGAGGGAACAGGCAGCGCAAGGGGAGAGGAAAACATCCTACGACTCCGTGCGCGATGTCTGGCTGCGCACCGGCCTGTCGCCGCGCCTGCTGGAGCGGCTGGCCGATGCTGACGCCTTCGGATCGCTCGGCCTCACGAGGCGCGAGGCGCTGTGGGCGGCGAAGGCGCTCGGCCGCGTCGGCGACCGCGACGACGATCTGCCGCTGTTTTCTTCACCCTCCCCCTTGTGGAGAGGGTCGCTCGCCGAAGGCGAGCGGTGTGGGGGTCGTTCTGCAGCGGCCACCCCCCTCCCCAACCCTCCCCCTCAAGAGCCTGCGCCCGGGCGCGCTTACGCGCGACCCGGGTGGGGGAGGGAGAACTCAGTGCATGTTGAGAAGGAAGCGGAAGTTCACTTGCCCCCCATGCCGCTCGGCGAGGAGGTCGTCAACGACTACCGTTCCCTGCGCCTGTCCCTGCGCGCGCATCCGGCGCAGTTCCTGCGCAGCGATCTTGCCGCCCGCGGAATCTTGCGCAACGAGGCGCTGCGCTCGATTGCCTCCGGTAAGCGCGTGCGCATCTCCGGTCTCGTCACCTGCCGGCAGCGGCCGGGCTCGGCCAAGGGCGTCGTATTCATGACCATCGAGGACGAGAGCGCAGTCGCCAACGCGATCGTCTGGCCGAAGGTGTTCGAGCGCGTGCGCCCGGTGGTGCTCGGCGCGCGCTATGTGGCGATCGAAGGCCGCGTACAGGCCGAATCGGGCGTCATCCACGTGGTCGCCGACCAGCTCGAGGATCTCACCATGCTGCTGTCGCGGCTTGCCGAGCACGGCGCCGACATCGACAGTCTCGCACGCTGCGACGAAGTGCGCCGCCCGGTCAACGAGCAGCCTGGCAAAGGCGGGCAAGGCGCCCTCGTCCGGCTGATGCACGAGATGCCCGAGCTTGCCGCCGATCTCGACGTCACCGCGCGTGGCTCGGCGCATGCGCCGAACCGGCGGGCAGGATAACGACTACGGCACCACGTCGCCGCGTCCAATATTGACGCGGCTGGCTTCAAACGAGCCGTCCGGCTTCTTCACCACGCGAAGGACAGCAACACGCGCGCCGGGCTTGAGTTCGCTCTTGTCGCCGACCCCATAGGCGCGGATCACGGTTTCCGGCGGCACCACGATCTTCTGCTGGCCGCCCTTATATTTGACCATCAATACCGGACCGTCGACGCTCGCCACCGTCTCATCGACGGCGCCGTTGGTCATGGTGTTGTTCGGATGCGCCTGCCACGGATAATGCCCCTCACCGACGCCGCGCTGCTGTTCGGTAAAGATTATGATCTGGATCGCGCGCTGGCTGCCATCCGCCTGCGGCAAGGCGCCGACGCCGATATAATCGTTCGCCTTGATGTCGGCGACCGTCGCCTTCGCCACACCGAGCAGCATCGTATTGTCGGCCAGGCTGATTTTCACTTCGCCGAGCTGTTCCGATTTTACCGCCAGCACATGGCCGTCGAAACTCTCGACGGTGCCGGCAATGCGGTCGGCCGGCTGCTGCGCGGCAGCGGCGGTGACGGCAATGCCCCATGCAAGAGCCGCGGCTGCAAGGGTATGCGTTAGATCCAGTCTATGCACTTTAAATAGCCTCCGGCTGCGGCCGGCACGCCCTCCGTGCGCCGGGCAGTCAAGGCATAAAACCCCGCACACACCGCCATATTCCGGCGCGCGGGGCGTCACTTCTTGTTGATATCAGCCTCGACCAGCGCGCGAAGTTCCGGAGTGACCGTCGGGCGCACGCCGAACCACAACTCAAAGCCGCGCACCGCCTGCTGCAGCAACATGCCGAGCCCGTCGGCGGTGCGCAGGCCGCGCTCGCGCGCGATCTTCAGCAGCGGTGTTTCCAGCGGCGCATAGACGAGATCGGCCACCACCAGCGAGGCGGGACAGCGCAGATTGATCTCGAGCGGCGGCTGGCCGGCCATGCCGAGCGTCGTGGTATTGACCAGAAGCCCGGCGCCGCCGAGCAGACCGCTGGTCTCCTTCCATTCGGCAAGATGCACCTTGGCGCCGAATTTCTTTTTCAGTTCCTTGGCCCGCGCCGGCGTGCGGTTGATGACGGTGACGCGACCGACGCCGCGCGCGAGCAGCGCGAAGACCACGGCGCGGGCGCCGCCGCCGGCGCCAAGCACGACCGCATTTTCGAGGCCGCGGTCCCAGCCCGGCGCGGCAATATCAAGATTGCCGAGAAACCCTTCGACGTCGGTATTGGTCGAACGCAACGTCTCGCCTTCGTACCAGAGGCAATTGGCGGCGCCGACCGCGCTGGCGCGCTCGTCCGGCTTGGTCAACGCCATCACCGCCTGCTTGTGCGGCACCGAGACATTGGCGCCGATATAGCCGCGCGCGCGCAAATGCGTGACGAAATCGACGAGCTTCTCGGGCGGTGTCGGCTCGAGCCGATATTCGGCGTCAAGGCCGTGTATCCTGATCCAGTAATTGTGAATCATCGGCGAGCGCGAGTGGCCCGCTGGCCAGGCGATGATGCAGACTGCCTTGGTTTGCTCACTCATGCGTGCGCCATCTCGTCAATGCCATTCGCGGTTCCGGAGATTTCGGGGGTCCGCAGCATCTAGTCCGCTCGGGCGGCCGCGTCAACGCCGGAGTCCGCGCAGGCACGGCGGAAATTCAACTCCCGGCTTGACCTCGCGATCCATTCATTACAGACAATTCAGCAATGATCGGGGGATGCCTTGAAAACCATCTTCTTTGACTGCAACGACCAGCTCGCGCCGGTTTGGAAAAGCGTGCTGCGCCCCGACGACCCGTCGATCGACGTCAATTACGAGGCCTTCGCGCGCGACGAGCTCCCGCGCGTGATCAAGGGCTACGAAATCGCCATCGACGATCATTCCTACATGCCGACAAATCTGGTGGCGCAGTGCCCTGAGCTGAAGCACATCGTTTTCCTCGGCACCGGACCGGCGAGCTACATGAATGTCGACGAGCTCGCAAGCCGCGGCATCAAGGTGCACATCATCAAGGGCTACGGCGACACCGCCGTGGCCGAGCATTCGATCGCGCTGATGTGGGCGGCGGCGCGCGACATCGCCTGCATGGACCGCGAGGTGCGCACCGGCACCTGGACGCCGCACGAGGGCGTGCAGTTGCTCGGCAAGACGCTCGGCGTCATCGGCCTCGGCGGCATCGGCCGCGAGGTCGCGCGCATCGGCAAGGGCATGGGCATGGAGGTGATCGGCTGGAACCGCACCCGGCATGCCGAGATCACGGTGCCGCTGGTCGACATCGATACGCTGCTGGCGAAGTCCGACGTCGTCTCGATGAACCTCACGCTGGGCGACGAGACCCGCGGCTTCCTCGGCAGGGAACGCATCGCGCGCATGAAACCCAGCGTCATTTTCGTCAACACCGCGCGCGGCGCGCTGGTCGACGAGGACGCGCTGATTGCTGCCCTCAAAAGCGGCCATATCCGCCACGCCGGGCTCGACGTGTTTCATCACGAGCCGCTCGATCCCGCTCATCCGCTGGCGAAACTGCCCAATGTCACGCTCACCGCGCACGCCGCCTTCCGTACGCTGGAGGCCTCGCAAACGCTGCTGCGGCGCTCGATCGATATCGTCATCAAACTCGTCAGCTAGTTCGTCCTCATGCTGAGGAGCGCTCCGCAAGGAGCGCGTCTCGAAGCATGGGCCTCATCCTTCGAGATGGCCGCGTTCCGCGGCCTCCTCAGGATGAGGGGATATTCAGACCAGACCCGGCGTCGCGCCGCCGTCGACCGAGATGGCCGTGCCCTGAATATGGCGCGCTCGCGGGCTGCACAGAAATAAAGCGAGCTCGGCGACGTCTTCCGGCTGGCCGATGCGGCGGATGCCGGTTTTCGTCAGCGACTCCTTGCGAACGTCTTCCGGCGTCTTGTTCTGCGCCTTGGCGAATTGCTGGAACAAGGTCACCACGCGATCGGTCTCGACCATGCCGGGATGGATGACGTTGACGTTGATGTCGTCGCGGTTGCCCAGCGCGGCGAGGCCCTTGGAGAAATTGGCGAACGCGGAATTGACCGAGCCGCCGATCAGGAATTCGGCGCCCGGCGTGCGCGCGGCGGCGCCGATGATATTGACGATATTGCCATGCGCCGCCTTGAGCAGCGGCCAGAACAGCCGCGTGAGGCGCACCGCGGCGAAATATTTGAGCGCAAAGCCGTCGACGAAGGCCTCGTCGGGCAATTCGAAGAAATTGCCGCCGCGCGTGGCGCCGGCATTGTTGACGAGGATATCGCACCGGCCGAATTTATCGTTCGTCTGCTTGAACACCTGCTCGCAGCCGGCAAGCGTGCGCAGATCGGCGGCGACGGTCAGTGGCATGAGCCCGCCGGATGCGGCGATCGCCTTGGCCGCCTTGGCGAGATTATCGGCGCTGGCCGCCGCCAGGACGGTCTGCGCGCCCTCGCGGGCAAAGGCCGCGGCGATGGCATGCCCGATGCCGCGGCTGCCGCCGCTGACGACCACGACCTTTCCCTGAAACTCCCCGGCCATCGAACTCTCCCTGCGAAAACGGAAAGGCGCTTATACGCGGCTGCGCGCAATCCGGCGAGAGGCCCGTGCATTGACCTGCTCTCTTTCTCGGTCACAATGAGAAAAAGCGGCGCGTGATCCCGAAAAGTGGGAACCGGTTTTCGGATAAGATCGCACGCCGGCAAAAAAAGGGGGGACTGTCCGTGAAGCCGGCGCCATTCGCCTACGCCAAAGCCCGCTCGGTCGAGCAGGCGGTCGCGCTGTTGGGCGAGAACGAGGAGGCGCGGCTGCTCGCCGGTGGGCAGAGCCTCATCGCCACGCTGAACATGCGGCTTTCGGCGCCGAGCCTGCTCATCGATATCAACGGTGTCGATGGGCTTGATGGGATCACGAAAAAGGGCGATGCGATCGAGATCGGTGCGCTCACGCGCCACGCCGCCGCCGAGCGATCCGAGACGATCGCGCGCTACGCCCCCCTGATCGCCCGTGCCATGCCCCATATCGGCCACGTCGCCATCCGCAATCGCGGCACGCTCGGCGGCTCGATTGCCTTCGCCGATCCGGCCGCGGAACTGCCGGCGTGCCTGCTCGCGCTCGACGGCGAGGTGGAAGCGAGCGGGCCAACAGGCCGGCGCACCATCAAGGCCGACGATTTCTTCAAGGGTTTGTTCGAGACCGCCCTCGCCTCGAGCGAGATGCTCACGGCCATTCGGGTGCCGGCAGCGGGTGAGGATACGCGCGTTGGGTTTGCGGAGCTCGCCCGCCGCCACGGCGATTACGCCATCGTGGGCCTCGCGGCCTCGGCTCGCGCCGAGGGCAAGAGTCTCGCCGATGTGCGGCTCGCCTTCTTCGGCGTCGGGGCAACGCCGATGCGCGCGAAAAAATCGGAAGCCGCGCTGGCCGGCGGCGATATCGAAGCCGCTGTTGCGGCGCTCGATCTCGAGCCGCCGGACGATGTGCAGGCGAGCGGCGCGGTGAAAAAGCACCTCGCCGGCGTGCTGCTCAAGCGCGTGGCGAAGCGGTTGATGGAGGGAAAGCCATGATTTCCTATCTGTCATGCGCGGGCTTGACCCGCGCATCGATGATGAGCCGCCGCATAACGGAACTTAGGGCTTCGCGTCGTGGAGAGGCATCATGGATTGCCGGGTCGAGCCCGGCAATGACCGGGTGGTGAGGCCATGACCGCCATGACTCTCGACATTTCCCTCACCGTCAACGGCGAGCTGGTCAACGAACGCGTCGAGGCGCGCAAGACGCTGGTCGATTTCCTGCGCGAGGACCTGGGGCTCACCGGCAGCCATGTCGGCTGCGAGCACGGCGTTTGCGGCGCCTGCACCGTGCGCGTCGACGGCGAGATCGTGCGCGCCTGTCTCATGCTGGCGGTGCAATGCGATGGCTCGACGGTCGAGACCATCGAAGGTCTGTCGGACTCCGGCGAGCTCGCCGACCTGCAGGCGGCCTTCGAACGGCGCAACGCGCTGCAGTGCGGCTATTGCACGCCCGGCATGCTCGCCGCCGCGCA
>DATJYA010000074.1:0-2636 GCA_035499835.1 Pseudolabrys sp. | reverse complement strand
ACTGCGGCTTCGTCACCTATTCGAACGAGGCCAAGCAGCAAATGCTCGGCGTTTCCGCGACGACGCTGCGCGATTATGGCGCGGTCAGCCGGCAGATCGCCGAGGAAATGGCGCGCGGCGCCATCGCCCATTCCAACGCGCAGCTTGCGGTCGCGATCACCGGTATCGCCGGCCCCGGCGGCGGCAGCGCGGAGAAGCCGGTGGGCCTTGTGCATTTCGCGGCGGCTTCGCGCAGCGGCGCGCTCCTCGCGCAGGAGCTGCGCTACGGCGACATCGGCCGCAGTAATATCCGGCACGAGTCGGTGTTGCAGGCGCTGGCGATGTTGCAGACGCTTGCCGAAACGGAAGCGCCGGTGGCGAAAGGCCGATAGCGATGGCCGCACCTGCAAGAGGCTTCCCGGTCGCGACCGCCGTCAGCGTCGGCCTCGCCGTGCTCGCGCTTATGGTCTACGCGTTGATGCTCGCCACGCTGAGCGACCTCGCCGGCAGCGACGCCGCCGGCAATGCCTATGCGCGCGCCTATGGCGCGATCGAGATCATCGTTCTCTGGTTGCTGCTCGCGCTCATGACGGCTATTGCGGCGCTGAAAGGCTGCATGCCGTGGCCCGCGATCGTTGCGGCGGTGGTTCTCATCCCGGCTTCCGGCTTTGCCGCGATGAGCGCCGAAGATTTGCTGGCGCGGCCGGAAATCTCGCCGTTCCTGCGACCGCTGATCATTCCGGCGCTGGTGCCGCCGCTGATCGCCGCCTACAGCTTCTGGGCGCTGCTGCCTCGACTGCGCGCGGCGATCGCCCCGCGCGCCGCCGCCGGGGCGATCTGGGGCGCGATTCTCGTTCTCACCCTCGTCATTTTGCCGATGCAGGAGCGGCGCGAGGTCGCCGACGACGAATTCGCCGCCGCGCGCAAGAAATTCGCCGTCGACTTCGCCAAACTGCCGGCGGATGCGCCGCTGTGGGACTGGGTGCCTTTCCTGCAAACGCCCGACGAAACGCGCGTGGGCGCGGCGCAGGTACGCATCCGCGCGCTCGGACGCCGGCAAAGCGATGCCGAGATCATGCTCGATCGCGGCGATTTTCCCCTGGGCTTTCTCGGCCGCTTCGACCTGACCCCGACGCAGGCCCTGTGCGACAAGGCGCGCAAGCAACTGCTGCAGACGGTGCAGCCGCTCGTTCTCACCACGTCGAATTCCAAACCCTATGCGCAGATCGCGACGCAGGTTGCCGGCGCCCTGGCCGCGATGCAGTGGCTGGTCGGCTACGGCTGCAACAGCGACGCCGAGGCGCTCGCCTGGGAGACCATGGCCAGCGCCTACAAGGATCCGAATTTCGACGTGGTCGAGTTGCGCGAACTGCGCGATCCCAAACGGCTCGGGCAATATCTGCGTGAAAATCCCGAACGCTTTTCCATGCTCACGCCGCAGGCGCACCTGAAGGCCTGGCTCAAGTTTGCCGACGACGAGGCCCTGCGCGACCAGGCGCTCGACGGCGCCCGCAAGCTCGATCACCGCACCGCCGATGCAACCGAAATGCTCGGCGCCGACGAACGCACGGCCTGGACGGTGCTGCTGTATCTGCCGCAGCTCGATCTCGAGCCGACGCCGCCGCTGTGCGGCGCGGCGCAGCGCGTGCTGCACCAGCAATTCGCCAAAACCTACCGGCCGAAGGCGGAGGACCCGCGCCCCTACAGCGAACTGCTCGAACGGCTCGGCGCCGGTGACCGGCTCGGCGATCTCATCTGGCTCGCCTCGCGCGGCTGCGACGCCGGGACGGAATTGGCCGAGGCCGAAGACCTGATCCGCGCCTATCAGGAGTCGGCCGCCCGCGCGCAGATGCTGGCGAGGCTGGCGCAGCTTCACCGCAGGCCCTAGCGCCGTCATGCGGATCGAACGCGCGCATTCGCCTTACACCGCGACGCAATTGTTCGATCTGGTCGCCGATGTCGAGCGCTACCCGCAGTTCCTGCCCTGGATGCTGGCGGCGCGCATCACCCGCCGCCACGAGGACACGCTCTGGGTCGAGATGACCATGGGCACGCGGTTGCTGCGCCGGACATTTTCCAGCATGGGCAAGCTCGAGCGGCCGCACCGCATCGATATCACCAGTCACGATCCGATGTTCGAGCGCTTCCAGCAGGTCTGGACGTTCGAGCCCGCCGCCGACGGCGGCACCAATGTCGAATATCGCGTCGATTTCAAATTACGGTCGGGCCTGCTGCAAGGACTGCTCGGCGGCTCACTGGCCGACCGGGCGCCGGCGATGATGCAAGCCTTCAAGCGCCGCGCGCGACGACTCTACGGGTGATCACGCGCATTTGGGGTGGCTGACGCAGACCGTCGCCATGGCGCAATGGGCGCAGCGCGCCGAGGGCGGCGCCTGCGGGTTGAGCCGCGGCTCGGAGCCGAGCCAGTAGAGGAAATTGGCCATCACGCAATAGCCGGTGGCGGCGAACCAGACCATGGCGCCGCCGACAAAGAGCGTGAACGCCGACCACCAGGCGCTATGGGCGAGGAACAGGATCGAGGCGGTCGAGATATTGATGCCGACGAAGAGATAGATCCGCCGCTCCAGATACCAGCGGTCGATTTTCAGGAAATAGAAGCGCGACGAATCGTCGCCCAGCATCGGTGTGAAGCCGAT
>DATJYA010000073.1:0-7253 GCA_035499835.1 Pseudolabrys sp. | reverse complement strand
GTAACGACGAATGCGATGGCGAAGGCGAGAAGATAGACCCGCGCTTCGTCGAGACGGTTCGCGATGGCCAGGACCACGACCGGCAGCGCGATCTGCAGCGAGATCGTGTCGTAAGCGATGTGAAAGATCGTCTGAACGGCGGCGTGCCGGTCGACCCAATGCGCGTAATCGAGCCAGTTGAAGCCCAGCGCAATATCCGCCTGAGCGAGCAGGTGGTCGCGGAGCGGAAACGCGCAGCGTTGAAGCGCATAGGCGGCAAGGACGCCGCAGACGCAGGTGATGACCAGATAGAGGAAGCCGTAGAGGAGCGTCTGGATCGCCTCGACGATCCGCATCGCGAACGCGCGCTGAATGAGAACGTCGACAGCGACGACGCCGATGACCAGCAGGACAATGTTCGGAAGCGACGCCAGGACGAATTTCGTGGCCAATGAGGCGATGATGCCCATCGCCAGCAGGCTGAAGGTCAGGAGCGTGGCCGCGTGCGACACCGGGCTGATGCGTGGTTGTACGGCTGCGCCGGGATCCTTGCGCGCCAGCAAATTGAAATTCATGACCAGGGCATGCCTCAAGCGCCTCGCAAATTGCAGACGGTCGTCGGCGATTGCGCGGCGACGACGATCAATGCGTGCCGCACCGTGCCCCGGCGCGATTAAAAATCCCTTTAATTAATCGGCGCAAACGCAACCGTTGCGGTTGATAGTAAATCAGTCTCGAACCCGACATTCGTTCCGCGCGGTTCAGCCGTGCCGCATTCGGCACCGCCGCTAATCCCAATCGAGCTCCTGCCGGGCGCGCTCATACGCCGCAAACACGGCGGCTTCGCCGTATTTGCGCTCGAGCCGCCGCACGGTGAAATGGCCGCGCGCGACGGACTGGAAATGACCTACGAAGGCGTAGTTGACGGCCGCGCCGCCCAGCGCGCCGATGACCGGGATTGTCTGCGCGGCGGCCTTCTCGGACACCACAAGCCCGAACGGCGCGGCGACCTGCGCGATCAGGCGGGCAAGAACGGGGCTCGCTTCTTCGATGACCCCGCGCTCGGCGATATAGAGCGCGGCTTCCGTCACCGTCCCGTCCAGGTTTTCACGCTGCTCGAAATAGCCGCCATCCTCCTCGTCATCGGCCTCCGGCCGGGCGCCGAGGCCAAGGACGGCGACGCAGGACAGCACCGTTTCCGGGTCGTTCAGGTTTTCTCCTTCGCTGCGCGCGATGTCGAGAATTGAACGCAGCATGATGATGGTCGAGATGGGCAACTCAAGCGGCAACGAAGCGACGCCGAGTGCGCCTCCGGTTGCGCCCGAAGCCACGGCCAGGGCCCGATGCAGCAGTTGCGAGCCTTGCTGCGGCTGGTTGCCGAGGGTCAGCAGCGCCAGCTTGAACCCGGCTTCCAGGCTTTTTGTCGTGGCCGTCGCGATCGTTTGCGAGGCCTCCGGTGGCAAGCTCCGGCCAAAGAGTTCGAGCGGCTTCCCGACCATGTTGGCAAGGCGCGCGGCGAAGCTCGGCCGTTCGAGCAGCCGGACCGCCTGGTAGAGCGCATCGGCATCGGCTTTGGCCAGGGGGCGACGAGAGGATCGTTTGTGGCGCGCAAGATAAAAGACGACGACGGTGGCGAGGGTGGCGATGATTCCGGCAGTAATGAGGAAGGGGATGATTTCCAGATACATGCGGACAATTCACCGCTCAATAATGCTTCGCGATCTGCAATGAACGGAGCCGCCGGCGCCCAACGCAACGCCAGCCAAAGTCGGGCGACGAAACCGTGCAGGCGCTTTTGCCATCATGACGCCCCCGTGCTTCATGAAGGGTCGCCGGACTGGCCGGCAGCGAGAACAGTCTAGCGGCACCATGACAGTAACGTGACATGCGCTTTTTGCCGGCCTGTGTTGAGAGATTATGGCCTCCTTCGAAACTCATTACGCTTCGATGACAGCGCGGGCGCTCGCGCGCATTTATTTTGTTGCGGCGATTTGACCGCGATCAACCAATCGACCGGACGGCCGTGCTCGGTGGAGGTGACAAAACCCGTATCGTTGAGGTCCGGCCATGGATACCGTGGAAATGCTGCCAAAGGCGAAGTCGCCGCCGCTAGCCGAAATCGCCTGCCGTCATTCGAACCCGTTGCCGGGATCCAATCTGCTGCGGGAGAAAATCAGCGTTCACAAACTCAACTTCTATTACGAGGACGGCAACCGCGCTCTCAAAGATGTTTCGGTGCCCGTCTATGATCGCCATGTGACCGCGTTCATGGGGCCGTCGGGCTGCGGCAAATCGACCCTGCTGCGCGTCTTCAACCGGATGGACGACCTCTACCACGGGCAGCGCGTCGACGGAGAGGTGTTGCTCAACGGCGAGAATATTCTGGTCAGGGATTATGGCCTGGAGCGGCTGCGCACGCAGATCGGCATGGTATTTCAGAAGCCGACGACGTTTCCGATGTCGATCTACGAGAATATCGCGTTTGGCGTTCGCCTGTTCAACAGGCTTACCCATGGCGAAATGGACGCCGAAGTCGAGGCGGTGCTGCACCGCGTCGCGCTGTGGGACGAGGTGAAGGACGACCTGTCCAAATCGAGCACCGAGCTGTCCGGCGGCCAGCAGCAGCGGCTGTGCATCGCCCGCGCCATTGCGCTGCGGCCCGAGGTGCTGCTGCTTGACGAGCCGTGCTCGGCGATTGATCCGATCTCGACGGCCAAGATCGAGCAGACGATATTCGAGCTGAAGAGCAATCACACCGTCGCCATCGTGACGCACAACCTGCAGCAGGCGGCGCGCGTGTCCGATTACGTGGCCTTCATGTATCTCGGCGAGCTCGTCGAGTTCAATTCGTGCGCCAAGCTGTTCACGGCGCCGGCCGATCCGCGCACCGAGCATTTCGTCACCGGACGCTTCGGCTGAGACGGGAGGCCTCGCGCGGCGCTTACTTCGCGGCGGCGCGGCCGACCCGGCCGAGATGGGTGAAGCCAAATCCGGCCGCGTATTTCAGGCCGTAGCCGAGCAGGCGGTCGAAACCGATATGTGCCGCCCAGATCAAACTGAGAGGAACGAGAATATCGCCCATGACCAGCGTGCCGGCAGCCGCCAGAAGCAGCGGGCCGGCGAGCGTATGCGCGGCATTGTAGAGAACGGCGCCGGCGCGCGGCCCGCCGAGATAGCCGAGGAAACTCAGATCGGGAGCCAGAAACAAGGCCGCAAACAGCCACCAGGACAGGCCGGCCTTCGCATAGAGCAGAACGGCAAGCGCGCAGATGGCGGCGCCTTCCGCGCGCAACACCAGGCGCGGAATTCCGCTCACCGCCGTCGGCGCGCCCGGGTCTGAGATGGCTTACTGCCCGGTCGGATCGCCGTGGCGCACCGCCTCGTAGAGGAACCAAACGCGCCGTTCCGCCTCGTCGATATAGACCTCGAGCAGGCTGGTGGTCGCCACGTCGTTGTGCTCCTCGCAGACGTCGTGCGCCTCGCGCATCGAGGCGATGAAGCGCTGGTTGTCCTCGCGCAGCTCGGCCAGCATGTCCTGCGGATCGACGTAAGCGGCGTCGTTGTCGGCAAGGCGCTGCTGACGCGAAATGTCGCCGATCGAGCGGATGGTGGTGCCGCCGAGCTTGCGCACGCGCTCGGCGAGCACGTCGGTCATGGCGAAGATCTGGTCGCCGTGCTCGTCAAGCAGCAGGTGATAGTCGCGGAAATGCGGCCCGCTCATGTGCCAGTGGAAATTCTTGGTTTTCAGATAGAGCGCGAAGGTGTCGGCCACCAGCGCATTGAGCGCGCCGGTGATGTCCTTGGTGGCATTGGCGCCGAGATCGGTGGGAGTCTTCAGGCGGGCGCCGGGGGAAGCAGGCTTGGCGACATTGTTCATCGGGTCATCCTCGTTTTGTGCTGACTAAATTCCCCGAGCGACAGGCGGCCGCCCCCGTTTCTACGGTATCAGGATTTAGGCGCGGTGTTGTGAATGCGCAAGGCGCGGGGGCCGTCAAGGCGCCTTCGCAAGGCCGGCCGGGGGCTGCGCCTCCAGCGCGCCGGCCGCGTCCAGGCTGGCGCGCGCTTCCGCCTCGCGTCCCAAGCCCTGCAGCGCGCGGGCGCGCGCCTTGTGCGCCGCCGCCAGATCCGGCTTGAGCGCGATGGCGCGGTCGGCGCCGGCCAGCGCCTCCTCAAGGCGGCCGAGCCGGCCCAGCGCGAAACAGCGGCCGAGATGGGCCTCGGCGAGCTTTGCGTCCAGGGCGATGGCGCGGTCATAGGCCGCGAGCGCCTCGTCCCAGCGGCCGCGCTCGCCCAGGGCGCCGGCGCGATTGACATGCACCGCGGCAAAGTCCGGGTCGAGGGCGATGACGCGGTCGTAGCTGGCGATGGCCTCCTCGGCGCGGCCGAGATCCTGCAGCAAGGCGCCGCGGTTGAGCCAGTCGACCGCCGACTCCGGCCGCAGCGCCACCGCGCGGTCGTAGCTCGACAGCGCCTCCGCCCGGCGGCCGAGCTCGCCCAGCACGTTGGCGCGGTTGCCGTAAGCCTCGACGAAATTGATGTCGCAGGCGAGCGCCTCGTCGAAGGCCGCGAGCGCGTCCTTGGCCTTGCCGAGCCGGTGCAACGCCTGGCCGATCAGGTTGTGCGCGCGCGCCTGTCCGCGCTGGAAGCTGAGCGAGCGGCGGGCCAGATCGATGCCCTGCTGAAACTGCTCCTCCTGGCAGGCGACCACGGCGACGTAATAGAGCGCCTCGGCGTTCTGCGGGTTGTTGCGCAGCACTTCGGTGTAGCGCTCCATGGCCAGCGGGATCTGCCCCTGGCGGTGGTGGAACAGGCCCTGCTGCAGCAATTGCTCGGCGGTCTGGGTCATGACGGGGTTCTAAGCAGGGTTGCGGGCCATGCCAAGCCTTGTCGGCCTCATGCTGAGGAGCGGCCGAAGGCCGCATCTCGAAGCAGGGGCCGCCCCCATCCTTCGAGACGGGCGCGTTCCGCGCCCTCCTCAGGATGAGGCGCAATGCATGGTATGGCTTTTGCAGCCAAAACCGGGAAACATCGCAGGATTCAAGCGGGGCAGGGGCCAAAATCGACCATGAAGGACATCCTCGACAAACTCGAGAAACGGCGCGCCGAGGCCCGCCTCGGCGGCGGCGAGCGGCGCATCGAGGCCCAGCACGCCCGCGGCAAATTGACCGCGCGCGAGCGCATCGAGCTTTTGCTCGACAAGGGCTCGTTCGAGGAATTCGACATGTTCGTCGAGCACCGCTCCGGCGAGTTCGGCATGGAGAAGACGAAAATCCCCGGCGACGGCGTGGTCACCGGCTGGGGCACCATCAACGGCCGCACCGTCTATCTGTTCTCCAAGGACTTCACCGTGTTCGGCGGCTCGCTCAGCGAGACGCATGCGCAGAAGATCATCAAGGTGCAGGACATGGCGATGAAGGCGCGCGCGCCCATCGTCGGCCTGTTCGACGCCGGCGGCGCCCGCATCCAGGAGGGCGTCGCCGCCCTCGGCGGCTACGGCGAGGTGTTCAAGCGCAACGTGCTCGCCTCGGGCGTCATTCCGCAGATCAGCGTCATCATGGGCCCCTGTGCCGGCGGCGACGTCTATTCGCCGGCGATGACCGACTTCATCTTCATGGTGCGTGACACCAGCTACATGTTCGTCACCGGGCCCGACGTGGTGAAGACCGTGACCAACGAGGTGGTCACCGCCGAGGAGCTCGGCGGCGCCTCCGTGCACACCACCAAATCCGGTGTCGCCGACGGCGCCTTCGACAACGACGTCGAATGTCTGTTGCAGATGCGCCGGCTCATCGACTTCCTCCCCGAAAACAACGCCAGCGGCGTGCCGCACTGGCCGAGCGAGGACGATGCCGACCGCGTCGACCAGTCGCTCGACACGCTCATTCCGGAAAATCCCAACAAGCCCTACGACATCAAGGAGCTGATCCATAAGGTCGTCGACGAGGGCGACTTCTTCGAGATCGGCAGAGCCTATGCCGGCAACATCGTCACCGGCTTCGGCCGCATCGCCGGCTCAACCGTCGGCTTCGTCGCCAACCAGCCGATGGTGCTCGCCGGCGTGCTCGACTCGGATGCCTCGCGCAAGGGCGCGCGCTTCGTGCGCTTCTGCGACGCCTTCAACATCCCCATCGTCACCTTCGTCGACGTGCCCGGCTTCCTGCCCGGCACCGACCAGGAATATGGCGGGCTGATAAAGCACGGCGCCAAGCTGCTGTTCGCCTACAGCCAGTGCACGGTGCCGCTGGTCACCGTGATCACGCGCAAGGCCTTCGGCGGCGCCTATGACGTGATGGCGTCGAAGCATGTCGGCGCCGACTTGAACTACGCCTGGCCGACGGCGCAGATCGCGGTGATGGGCGCCAAGGGCGCGGTCGAGATCATCTTCCGCGGGCGTTCGGCCGACGAGATCGCCAAGCAGACCAGGCAATATGAGGACCGCTTCCTCTCGCCCTTCGTCGCCGCCGAGCGCGGCTATATCGACGACGTCATCATGCCGCACTCGACCAGGCGGCGCATCGCGCGGGCCTTGGCCATGCTGCGGGAGAAGCGGGTGGAGATGCCCGCGAGGAAGCACGACAATTTGCCGGTGTAGTCTCTGGCGTGGCGGCGTGCTCTTTTCCCTCTCCCCTTGAGGGAGAGGGTGGCTCGCGCGGAGCGAATGCGAGCGCGAGCCGGGTGAGGGGTTTCGTCATGGCCGGGCTTGTCCCGGCCATCTCGATAAGGGACGCAGTGCCTCCCCAAGCGGGATTGCCGGGACAAGCCCGGCAATGACAGAATAGACGAATGAGCACTTTGGAGCTTGATGTCGGCGACCTGCGCGCACGGGCGGTGGACTTCACCGCGACCGAACTCGTCGTCACGCTCATGGACGGGCGCAAGATCGCGACGCCACTCGACTGGTATCCGCGGCTCAAATCGGCGAGCCATGCCGAGCGTATGAATTATGAGATCGGCGCCATGGGGATTCACTGGCCCGCGCTCGACGAGGATTTGAGCATCGCCGGGATGCTGCAGGGACGGCGGGCACGATGATCGCCGCCGAGCGCACAAAATGCCTGTGAGATGAAGCCAGAACATATTAGAGCGCTGGCCCGGGCCACCTGCTCTTGGCTAGCCTATAAGCATATCACCGGTGACCTGAGCCCCTGAACTTCCTCCAGATTTGAGTAGAGTCCGCCACCTGAGAGGGGACGGACGATGAAGGGGTCGAGGTTCACGGAAGAGCAGATCATCGCGGTCCTGCGCGAGCAGGAAGCCGGCGTGAAGACGGTGGA
>DATJYA010000072.1:0-7549 GCA_035499835.1 Pseudolabrys sp. | reverse complement strand
GCCAAGCCAGTCCCGAATCGCTCGAATGTCGGCAAAGACTATGACTGCACCACGGCAGCCGGGGAAGCCGCGGCAAGCCTGCATTTATCTGGCTTTTTTGGCGGCCATGACGCTGCTCGCCGGTATTTTGGCACCTGTTTGGGCGGCGGGCGCGCAGCAGCCCCTGGTTGTAAACGACGATACCGGTCTGGCTATCAGCGGCTTCGACCCGGTCGCCTATTTCACCGACAAGGCGCCCAAGGCCGGGCGGCCGGACCTGGAATTGGCCATGGGCGGCACCGTCTGGCGGTTCCGCAATGAAGGCAACCGCGCGGCCTTCTCCGAGCACCCGGACGTCTACACTCCGCAATTCGGCGGCTATGACCCGGTGGCGGTTGCGCGCGGCGCCTCGGTGCCCGGCCATCCGCTGTTTTGGGCCGTCACCGGTGAGCGTCTCTATCTCTTTTACAGCGACAAGGCGCGCGCCGAATTTCTCGCCGATCCGGGCCGCGTCATCGATCGCGCCACGCGCAAGTGGCCGGCGCTCGCCCGTTCGATCGCGCGCTGACGGTCACCTCGGCGCGGAAGCGGCCAGCGCCGGATCGCCCCAGGCGATAAAGCCGGGCACGAGAAACTTGTTGGCCATGTTGCCGAACCGAAGCTCACCGCCGCCCGGCGCGGTCACCGCTCCGCCGGCGGCGACCAGGATGGCGCAACCGGCGGCAATGTCCCATTCGTGCGTCGGCGACAGCCGCGGGTAAATGTCGGCGTCGCCTTGCGCGAGGT
The DNA here is from genome assembly GCA_035499835.1 of Pseudolabrys sp. Taxonomy (GTDB): domain Bacteria; phylum Pseudomonadota; class Alphaproteobacteria; order Rhizobiales; family Xanthobacteraceae; genus Pseudolabrys. The sequence goes on along the minus strand of DATJYA010000072.1, from coordinate 6,784 downwards.
GGCAGAATTTCACCGAGGAGCCGCATAGATAGCGCTTGCCGACGGGCATCCGCGCAAGAAAATCCTCGGTCTGTTCGTCGAGGTGGCTGCGCGAGGTGGCGATGGTGACGCGCCCGGATGCCCGGCGCGCATGGACCACGCTGGCGCCGTAGGCTTCGGCCTGCCCGGCGCCGAGCCGCAAGTGCAGCCGCTCGGCTTTGCCGCCAACGACGCCGCGCCACAACAGGCCTTGCGCGGGCGCGGCGATGATGCCGGCAATCGGCACGCCATGCGTAACGATGCCGAGATTGACGGTGAATTCGTCGCGGCCGGCGAGAAACTCCTTGGTGCCGTCGAGCGGATCGACGATCGCGAAACTTGGTTCGACATGCGCGGGCGGATTGCGGCTGATGCTTTCCTCGGCGACCACCGGCACGCCGGGCAGCAGCCGTGAGAGACCATCGATGATGATGGCCTCCGAGGCTTCGTCGGCAGCCGTTACCGGGCTCAGATCGGTTTTGATTCGCCGCGCAACGCTCGAGAACGAAGTCGCCAGCGTCTCCGCCGCTGCGCGCGCGACGATGTCGGTCAACGAATCGATGAATTCGGCCGCGCGCTGTGGGGTGATTTCGTGACCGCGTGCCACGGTTTGCAATTCTCCGTCCATTTCTACAGGTCCTTGGCGGTCGTTACGGTGCGGTGTATCACGCCAGTACGCTGGTCTGTCCGGCGATTCGCCGATTCAGTAAACAGAATGCACACCCACCGGAGACCCGTCCATGTCAGGCCCCACGATTAATCCTCTCGATCTTGCCGCGCTATTGTGCTCGCGCGTCTGCCATGACCTGATCAGCCCGGTGGGGGCCATCGTCAACGGCCTGGAAGTGCTGGCCGAGGAGAAAGACGAGGAAACCAAGACCTTCGCGCTTGAGCTGATTAAAAAAAGCGCAGCGACCGCCTCCGCCAAACTGCAGTTTTGCCGCATCGCCTTCGGCGCCGCAGGCTCTGCCGGCGCCCAGATCGACCTTGGCGACGCCGAGACAATCTCCCGCGGGTTTTTCGAGGACGACAAGACCAAGCTCGAATGGAACCTGCCGCGGGCGCTTTTGGCCAAGAATCGGGTGAAGCTGCTGCTCAATATGCTGATTATCGCCGGCCAGGCCATTCCACGCGGCGGCAAGCTCACCGTCGATCCGGTCGGAACCGGAGACGCGATGGGCGTCAAAATCAGCGCCGCCGGCGTCAATGCAAAAATCCCGGCGGCGGTGCCGCCGCTGCTCACCGGCGAGGGCGGTATCGAGGCACTCGACGCGCACCGCATCCAGCCGTTCTATACCGGCCTCCTGGCCGGGGCCTGCGGCCTTGGCGTCAGCATGACGATGGATGGCGAGACGGTCGTCGTCGCCACGCAATGAACGTCCCGCCCGCCCGCGGTTAATAAAGAGTTAAATGGGCGCCAGCGCAGCTTGATCCGCAACTAAAATTAAACGCTTCACCGACAAAATCACGGCATCCCGTCGGGGATTTCGTGAGCGGGCGCAAGCCCGCCGGTGAAGGCGTGTTTCAATGGACGACCTGTTGCGGGAGTTCGTGACCGAGACCAATGAGAGTCTCGACGTGGTCGACGTCGAGCTCGTCCGTTTCGAGCGCGATCCCAACAACGCCAAGATCCTCGACAACATTTTCCGTCTCGTCCACACCATCAAGGGCACCTGCGGCTTCCTGGGACTGCCGCGGCTGGAAGCGCTGGCGCACGCCGCCGAGACGCTGATGGGCAAGTTTCGCGACGGCATGCCCGCGACCGCGGAAGCGGTCACCTTGATCCTTGCCACCATCGACCGCATCAAGAACATTCTCGAGGCGCTCGAGCGCGACCAGCGCGAGCCGGGCGGCAGCGATGCCGATCTGATTGCGGATCTCGAACGCATGATCGAACGTTTGCGTCCGCCAGCGGCGGTGCAACAGACTGTCGGCACGCTAGTGTCGCAAGTGCTGGAAAGGCCTCTACTTCCGGGCGAGGACACGCTCGACGATCTCGAGCGCGCCTTTCGCGAAACAGCCGTCGACCCTGTGGTGGCCGCCAAAACCACCAAAGCAAAGCCGGCGGACGCTACTGACGACGACAGCGGCAAGAGCGCCAATCAATCGATCCGCGTCGCCGTCGACTCCCTCGAGCGGCTGATGACCATGGTCTCCGAGCTGGTGCTCACCCGCAACCAGCTTCTGGAGATCGTCCGCCGCCACGAGGATTCCGAGTTCAAGGTGCCGCTGCAGCGCCTCTCCAACGTCACCGCCGAACTGCAGGAAGGCGTGATGAAGACGCGGATGCAGCCGATCGGCAATGCCTGGCAGAAATTTCCCCGCATCGTGCGCGACCTTGCCGGCGAGCTCGGCAAGCAGATCGATCTCGACATGCAGGGCGCCGAAACCGAGCTTGATCGGCAGGTGCTCGACCTGATCAAGGACCCGCTCACCCACATGGTGCGCAATTCGGCCGACCACGGCCTCGAACGCCCGGATGAGCGCCGCGCGCTCGGCAAGCCGGAGCGCGGCCGCATCCGCCTCTCCGCCTATCACGAGGGCGGCCACATCATCATCCAGATCGCCGATGATGGACGCGGGCTTAACACCGAGCGGATCAAGGCCAAGGCGATCGCGCAGGGGCTGGTGTCGGAAGCCGAGGCCGCGAAGCTGCCGGAATCGCAGATCCACAAGTTCATTTTCGTACCCGGCTTTTCCACCGCGGCCGAGGTGACCAGCATATCCGGCCGCGGCGTCGGCATGGATGTGGTGCGCACCAACATCGACCAGATCGGCGGCACCATCGACGTGAAATCGGTGGCCGGCGAGGGCGCCAGCTTCACCCTGAAGATCCCGCTGACGCTCGCCATCGTCGCGGCGTTGATTGTCGAGGCGGGCGGCGACCGCTTCGCTATTCCGCAACTGTCCGTGATCGAGCTCGTACGCGCGCGCGGTGGCAGTGACCACCGGGTCGAGCGCATCAAGGACACGACCGTCCTGCGCCTGCGCGACAAGCTCTTGCCGCTCGGCAGGCTCACGGCGCTGCTCGGTATCGAGCCAGCCACCGCCGCCAAGGACGACGCCGGCTTCATCGTCGTCGTTCAGGTCGGCAGCCAGAGCTTCGGCGTTGTCGTCGACGCGGTTTTTCACACCGAGGAAATCGTGGTGAAGCCGATGTCGAGCAAGCTGCGCGACATTCCCATGTTCTCCGGCAATACCATTCTCGGCGACGGTTCGGTGATCATGATCGTCGATCCCAACGGCATCGCTCGCGCGCTCGGCAGCACTGTCACCTCGCAAATGGCGGCAGCGGATGCCGCCGGCGTCAGGCACGCAAGCCTGGACGGTGAGTCCACGTCATTGCTCATCTTCCGCGCCGGATCGCCGCAGCTCAAGGCGGTGCCGCTGTCGCTGATCACGCGGCTTGAGGAGATCGACGCCCGCAAGGTCGAGATGTCGAACGGCCGCCACATGGTGCAATACCGCGGCCAGCTGATGCCGCTGGTCAGCATGAACGAGGACGTTCACGTCAGGGGCGAAGGCGCGCAGCCCTTGCTGGTGTTTTCCGACGGCAGCCGTTCCATGGCTCTGGTGGTCGACGAGATCGTTGATATCGTCGAGGAACGCCTCGACATCCAGGTGGCGAGCGAAACGGCCGGCGTGCTCGGCTCGGCCATCATCAAGGGGCAGGCGACCGAAATCGTCGACGTTGGCCACTTCCTGCCCTTGGTCTTCGAGGACTGGTTCCGCCGCAAGGACCAGCCGGTCCGCGCCGCCGCGCGCACGGTGCTGCTGATCGACGATTCGCCGTTCTTCCGCAACATGCTCTCGCCGGTACTGCAGGCCGCCGGCTATCAGGTCACCGCCGTCGGTGCCGCATCCGAAGCGCTGGCGCTGCTCAAGGACGGCCGCACCTTCGACGTCGCGATCACCGACGTCGAAATGCCGGAAATGGACGGCTTCCAGTTCGCCGAAGTCCTGCGCACCGATCCGCGCACCGCCGAGTTGCCGGTGATCGCGCTTGCTTCGACCGCTTCACCCGAGGCGATCGAGCGCGGCCGCAGCGTCGGCTTCCACGATTACGTCGCCAAGTTCGATCGGCAAGGGTTGATCGCGGCACTCAAGGAGCAGACCGACGTCGGTCGCGCCGCGTGAGCACACATGACTGACAAGAACAACGACAACCTGAAGGAATACGTCACGGCCACGGTCGGCGACCAGCTGTTCGGCCTGCCGATTCTGCGCGTGCAGGATGTGTTCGCGCCCGACCGCATCACCCGAGTGCCGCTTGCCGCCCCGGAGATCGCCGGGGTGCTCAATCTGCGCGGCCGCATCGTCACGCTGATCGATTTGCGCCGCCGGCTCGGCCTCGGCCCGCGCGAGAACGGCGGGCCGACCATGGCGATCGGCGTCGAATCGCAGGGCGAATCCTATGGTCTGCTGATCGATGTCATCGGCGAAGTGCTCAAGCTCGACGAAGCGAGCCGCGAGCCGAACCCGGCCAATCTCGATCCCAATCTCGCCGCCGTGTCGGCCGGCATTTATCGCCTGGAAGGGCAATTGCTCGTCGTCGTCGACGTCGATCGCGTCCTCGACATCGGCATGAGGTCTATCGCGGCATGACACCATTGCAAGCGACAAACCAAGCCGCGGACAAGGCCCGCGCCAACATGAAGAGGCTAGAGCGATGAAGACCTGTCTGGTCGTTGACGATTCAAGCGTTATCCGCAAGGTAGCGCGGCGCATTCTCGAAGGGCTCGAATTCAAGATCGAGGAGGCTGAGGACGGCGAGCAGGCGCTCGACGCCTGCAAGCGGCATCTCCCCGAGGCGATCCTGCTCGACTGGAACATGCCGAAGATGGACGGCTACGAGTTCCTGCGCATGCTGCGGCGGCTTCCCGGCGGCGACGCGCCGAAGGTGGTGTTCTGCACCACAGAGAACGATGTCGCCCACATCGCCCGCGCGCTGCATGCCGGCGCCAACGAATACATCATGAAGCCGTTCGACAAGGAGATCGTCGAGGCGAAATTCCAGGAAGTCGGGCTGATCTGACCGCGGCGCGCTCGCGCCAATTTCCGGGGCAGGCCCGATGAACGTCGCTGTCGCCACCAAGTCCTCCGCCGCAACTATCACGCGGCGCGTCCGCGTCATGATCGTGGACGATGCCGTCGTCGTGCGCGGTCTATTTGCGCGCTGGATCGAGGCCGAGCCCGATCTGGAACTGGTCGCCTCGCTGCGCTGCGCGCGCGACGCGCTGGCGCAGATCGAGCGCGCCGATCCCGACGTGGTGCTGCTCGATATCGAAATGCCGGAGCTCGACGGGTTGGCCGCGCTGCCGCTGCTGCTGGCGAAGAAGCGCGACCTCGTCGTGATCATGGCCTCGACGCTGACGCGCCGCAACGCCGAGATCAGTCTCCGGGCCCTTGCGCTCGGCGCCACCGACTATATTCCGAAGCCGTCGAGCAGTGGCGACGCCGCCGGCGCGCAAGCCTTCCGCCGCGAGCTGATCGAAAAGATCCGTCACCTCGGCCTGCGCGGCAAGCGTCTGCGGCTGGGGAGCAGTATGCGCGCGCGTGGGGGGGAGGCCGGGAGGGCCATCCTCAGCCCGGCGCACAAGCGGGGCGGGGAGGGGGCAGCGCCGGCCCATGTCGTGCTGCGGCCGATGCCGGTGACGCCGCCGCGGGTGCTGCTGATCGGCGCCTCGACCGGGGGCCCGCAGGCGCTCAATACACTGATGGCGCAGCTCGGCGGTCTCATCGAGCGCGCCCCGGTGCTGATCACCCAGCACATGCCGCCGACCTTCACCGCCATCCTCGCCGAACATCTCGGCCGCATCAGCAAGCACCCGGCGCATGAGGCGCGCGACGGTGAGGAGATCAACGCCGGCACCATCTACATCGCGCCCGGCGGCAAGCACATGCGCGTCGCCCGCCGCGACGGCACCGCCGTGATCGCCATCGACAACGGCGAGCCGGTCAATTTCTGCAAGCCTTCGGTGGACCCCTTGTTTGCCTCCGCCGCCCAGGTCTGGGGCTCCTGGGCGCTGGGCTTGATGCTCACCGGCATGGGCGCCGACGGCTCGCGCGGGAGTCAGGCGCTGGTCGCCGCCGGCGGCTGCATCATCGCGCAGGATGAGGCGTCCAGCGTGGTCTGGGGCATGCCCGGCCACGTCGCGCAACTGGGCCTGTGCTCGGCGGTGCTGCCGCTCAAGGGCATTGCCGGCAAGCTCACTCGCCTGTTCGGGGGCGGAGCATGACCCCACAGGATTTCGATTTCCTCCGCAAGCTGCTACGGCAGCGCTCCGGCCTCGTGCTCTCGGCGGAGAAGCAATATCTCGCCGAAAGCCGGCTGCTACCGGTCGCGCGCAAGCACGGCATGACAAATCTCGCTGAGCTGGTCGGCAAGCTCAGGAGCGCCGGCGCCTCGCCGCTGACTGCCGAGGTGGTCGAGGCCATGACCACCAACGAGACCTTCTTCTTCCGCGACAAGCTGCCGTTCGAGCATTTCCGCGCCACGATCCTGCCGGCGCTGCTCACCGCGCGGGCGCGCGAGAAGCGCCTGCGCATCTGGTGCGCCGCCGCCTCCACGGGCCAAGAGCCTTATTCGTTGGCCATGATCCTGCGCGAAATGCACGCCGTGCTTGACGGCTGGCGGGTCGACATTCTCGCCACCGACCTCTGCGGCGCGGTGCTGGATCGGGCAAGAGCAGGCATCTACAGCCAGTTCGAGGTGCAGCGCGGCCTGCCGATCGGGCTTCTGGTCGAGAATTTCTCGCAGGTGGGC
>DATJYA010000071.1:0-10080 GCA_035499835.1 Pseudolabrys sp. | reverse complement strand
CACGTGCCGCCGGATATCGATGCCGTCGGCCCTGGCGCGGCGTGAAACGCTGTGCGGGCGCTTACTCACCGCTTGGCCGCCGCCGTATTCATGTAGCGTACCCATTCGCGGACATAGGCTGCGATCGACAGCAGGGTCAGGGCCGTGACTAGGCCCATGAGTGCGACCGTCAATAATTCGGCCTCGATGTGAAAGCCGAGCGAGCCGAGCACCACGCAGGCGAATGCGATCTGCGCCACGGTATTGAGCTTGGAGACCAAGAGCGGTTTCACCTTCAGCGGCGTGCCGACCAGCCACGACAGCAGGAAGGCCCCGACGATCATGATATCGCGCGACACCACCAGGATCACCAGCCAGCGCGGGATAAAGCCGTTGATGCCGAGGGCGAGATAGATCGAGACGATCAGCGCCTTGTCGGCGAGTGGATCGAGATAGGCGCCGAGTTCGCTGGTCATGCCGAAGCGCTTGGCGAGAAACCCATCCACACCGTCACTCACCCCGGCGGCGAGAAACAGCACGAAGGCGACCCACATCGCGCCCGACGAGATTGCCCAAACAACGATCGGCACCAGCAGAATTCGCCCCAAAGTGATGAGGTTTGGAATGCTCACAGGCAGCGCCCCGGAATCGCCGGCGCGTCAGGAGGACCGCGCCCATTTGGCCGAGCCTGAGTATAACGGGGCCCGCGCCATTGCGCGACTTTCGATTGTGACGTAGGACCCCGGCGAAAAGAGGATCCTATGGCAGAACCGCGGCGCGGGTTCACCTACGCGCAGGCTGGCGTCGACATCGACGCCGGCAACCGGATGGTCGAACTGATCAAGCCGCTGGTGCGCGCCACCGCGCGTCCCGGCGCCGACGCCGAGATCGGCGGCTTCGGCGGGCTGTTCGACCTCAAGCCGCTGGGCTTCAAGGACCCGGTGCTGGTCGCCGCCAATGACGGCGTCGGCACCAAGGTCAAGATCGCCATCGAGAGCGGCCGCCACGACACCATCGGCATCGATCTGGTCGCCATGAGCGTCAACGACCTCGTCGTGCAGGGCGCCGAGCCTTTGTTCTTTCTCGATTACTTCGCCACCGGCAGGCTCGAGCCGGAAATGGCTGCGGCCGTGGTCGCCGGCATATCGGTCGGCTGCCGCGAAGCCGGTTGCGCACTGATCGGCGGCGAGACCGCGGAAATGCCCGGCGTCTATCACGGCGACGACTACGATCTCGCCGGCTTTGCCGTTGGCGCTGCCGAACGCGGCAATCTGCTGCCGCGCGGCGACATCGCGGAGGGTGATGCGATCATCGGGCTTGCCTCTTCCGGCGTTCATTCCAACGGCTATTCGCTGGTGCGCCGGATCGTGGAGAAGAGCGGTCTTGCCTGGAGCGATCCGGCGCCGTTCGCCGAAGGCATCTCGCTCGGCGACGCCCTGCTGACGCCGACGCGCATCTATGTAAAATCCTGCCTCGCGGCGATCCGGCAGACCGGCGCGGTGAAGGCGCTCGCGCACATCACCGGCGGCGGCTTTCCCGACAATATCCCGCGCGTGCTGCCCAAGGGCCTCGGCGCCCGCATCGATCTTTCGCGCATCCCGGTGCCCGCGGTGTTCAAATGGCTGGCCGACGAAGGCGGCGTCGCGCCGCCGGAAATGCTGCGCACCTTTAATTGCGGCGTCGGCATGATCGTCGTTGCCGCTGAACAGAATGCGGACAAGCTGGCCGCGGCCTTCGCCGCCGCCGGCGAGACCACAGTGATGCTCGGCAAGGTCGTGGGCGCTGCGGCAGAGCCGCGCGTGACCTATGACGGCAAGCTTGATCTTTAAGCCATGAGCCGCAAGCGCGTCGCCGTTCTCATTTCCGGCCGCGGCTCCAACATGGCGGCGTTGATCGAGGCGGCGAAAGAGAAGACCTACCCTGCCGAGATCGTGCTGGTCGTCTCCAACCGGCCCGACGCCGGCGGCTTGGATGTCGCGCGCGCCGCCGACATCGCCACCGACATCGTCGATCACACGGTGTTCGGCAAGGACCGCGCCGGCTTCGAGCGCACGCTGCAGGCGCTGCTCGAGAAAAGCCGCATCGAGATTGTCTGCCTTGCCGGTTTCATGCGCCTGCTGACGCCGTGGTTCGTCAACCAATGGCCGGGGCGCCTGCTCAACATTCACCCGGCGCTGCTGCCGGCCTTCAAGGGCCTCGACACCCACAACCGGGCGCTTGCCGCCGGTGCGAAATTGCACGGCGCCACTGTCCATTTCGTGGTGCCGGAAATGGATTCGGGGCCGATCATCGCCCAGGGCGCCGTCGAGGTGCGCGGCGACGACAGCGAAGAGACGCTGGCCAGGCGCGTGCTCGCGGTCGAGCACCGTATTTATCCACTGGCGCTGAGGCTGGTGGCGGAAGGCCGCGTGCGGATCGAAAACGGCCATTGCCTGGTCGACGGCGTTGCCGTACCGGCGACGCCGCCAGACGTTTCGCCGGCCTGATTGCCGCGGTGCGGCGTGAATACGGATGCAATCCGTGGTGTTATTTGCCACGAACGCCGCAAGCAACCGTCAACATCCCGGGGGGAAAATCATGTCCATGCGGTCGAATTCATCGCATCCATTGCTGTCGCGCGCTGATGGCTTAGCCACCGGCATGACCGACGTGCTGCTGCTGGTCGGGCGCATCCTGATCGCGCTGATGTTTTTGATGACGGTGTGGTTCGGAAATCCCACTGCCGGCTATCTCACCTCAATCAGCTATATCGCGCCCGAGCTCTGGAGCATCGTCGCCCGCGTCGCCGAGTGGGTCATCGTGGTGTCGCTCATCCTGGGGCTGGGAACGCGCTATGGCGCATTGCTCGGCCTGCTCTTTGTCGTCGTTGCAACGGCGACCGCGCATCGCTGGTGGGGCTATCCGCAGGCGGCGCAGCTCGTGCAATATACGTTCCTCACGAAAAACATCGCCGCCGCCGGCGGCCTGCTGGTGCTCTTTGTGAGCGGCGGCGGCCGTTTCAGCGTCGACAAGTGGCTGGCGGACAACGGTTAGGCGCGGGCGGCAACCGGCCGCACCCATACCTTGTTGTCGTGGAAGGCGGCGCCGCCGTAGGGCGCGATCGAATCCGCGCCGGTCAAGCTGTTGATGCCGCAGCCGTCGGCATAGGCCGAGTTCGGCCAGATCGACTCGGCAATGAGCACGCCGCGGCGCACACCGTCGAACAGCTTGGCGCGCAGCCGCACTTGCCCGCGCCTGTTGCCGAGCACGACGTAGTCGCCGTCGCCGATGCCGGAGGCCGCCGCGTCGTCGGGATGGATCATCACCGTCGGCCGCTTCTCATTGGCGAGCGAGGTCGGCGTCTCGTTGAAGGTCGAATTGAGGAAGCCGCGCGCCGGCGAGGTGGCAAGCCGGAAGGGATGCTCGCCGTCGGCCGCCTCGATCGCGGCCCAGTGGTCGGGCAACGCCGGCAGATCGGCGACGGGGCCGCTCGTGTATGGGCTGCGGAACGGCACGTTCGGCCAGTCCGGCTTGAAACGAAACTTGCCATCCGGCCAGGGGAAGCCGTCGAGGTAATGCGACTGGCGGAATGGCGGCTGGCAATCGAGCCAGCGGTTGGCCTCAAGCTCGGCCAAGGTGCCGCGCCCTGAGGCCCGCAGCATCTGGTCGATCAGCGCGCGCGGGCTCATGGCAAAGCCTGGATGCTTGGCGCCGACGCGCTCGGCCAAAGCCGCGATCACCTCGTGGTTATTGCGGCATTCGCCGGGCGGCTCGACCAGCTTTGGGCCGAGGATGATGTATTGATGGCCGCCGCCGCGATAAATGTCGTCGTGCTCGAGGAAAGTGGTCGCCGGCAATACGACATCCGCCATTTTCGCCGTCTCGGTCATGAACTGCTCGTGCACGCAGACGAAAAGGTCCTCACGGGCAAAGCCGCGCTTCACCTGATTCTGGTCGGGCGCGACCGACAGCGGATTCGTGTTCTGGACGATCATCGCATCGATGGGCGGACCGCCCTTGAGCGCAGTCTTGTCGCCGAGCAGGATCGCGCCGATGTGGCACTGATCGAGCATGCGCACCGCGGGATCGAATACGTCGAGGCCTTCGATCACCGTCTTGTCCAGCTTGTAGATGTCGGCATTGATGTGGAATGCGCCGCCGCCTTCGAGCTGCCAGGCGCCGGTGATCGCCGGAATGCAGCTCGCCGCGTGCATGTTGGCGGCGCCGTTGCGCGAGCGCGCAAAGCCGTAGCCAAGGCGGAAGAAGGCGCGCTTGTTTTCACCGATAAGGCGGGCAAATTCCTCGATCGTGGCTACCGGCGCGCCGGTGACGGCGGACGCCCATTCCGGCGTGCGCGTCCGCAGATGCATTTCGAGCTCGCGCGGCGCGTCGGTATATCTGTCGAGATAATCCCAATCCGCCTTGCCGTCGCGGAACAGGCAATGCATCACCGCGCAGGCGAGCGCACCGTCGGTGCCGGGCTTCACCAGCACGGCCAGGTCGGCCTGCGCCATGGTGCCGTTCATGTAGATGTCGACGGCGACGATCTTGGCGCCGCGTTCCTTGCGCGCGCGCGTGGCGTGCGTCATCACGTTGACCTGTGTGTTGACCGCATTGGTGCCCCAGATCACCACCAGATCGGACTTCGCCATCTCGCGCGGATCAACGCCGGCGACCGTGCCGACGCCGGCGGCATAGCCGCTGTAAGCCGGGTTGACGCAGATGGTGCCGTGGAAGCCGGAATATTTCTTGGCATGGCGCAGGCGATTGATGCCATCGCGCATCACCAGGCCCATCGTTCCGGCGTAGTGATACGGCCAAACGCTTTCCGCGCCGTGGCGCTGCTCGGCGGCGAGGAATTTCCCGGCGACGAGATCGAGCGCGTCGTCCCAGGAGATCGGCGCAAATTCGCCGGAGCCCTTCGGCCCCTTGCGGCGCAGCGGATACAGCAAGCGATCCTTGTGATGCTCGCGCTCGGCATAGCGCGCGACTTTGGCGCAGATCACGCCGGCGGTGTAATCGTTGTCCCTGGCGCCATGCACGCGGCCGATGGTGCGCTCGTCGATCAGCTCGACGTCGAGCGCGCAGGTCGACGGGCAATCGTGCGGACAGGCGGAAAAGCCGATGCGCTTCGCCTGGGGCCGCCGGATGGTCTGGTTCATCGCCGCACTATAGCCGGTCTTTTCAGACTTCGCTGCCCGGCGTCGCCGACCAATGGCGCCACAGCCACGCGAGGGAGAGAACCACGACCGCGCCGAGGACGGCGGCCCCCCATTCGGCCTGAACCGCGGCGGGCACGCCGAATTGGCGGGTCACCGCCGCGACCACGACCGGGTCGGTGGCGATGACCTCGCCGGCGATCCAGCCGAGCAGCGCCGCGCCGCCCCACACCAGCAACGGCACACGCTCGAGCAGCGCCATGATCAGCGCCGCGCCGGCGACGATCAGCGGAATGCTGACGGCAAGCCCGAGCACCAAAAGCGCGGTGTTGCCGCCGACCGCGGCGGCGATGGCAATGACATTGTCGAGGCTCATGATCACGTCGGCCACGGCGACGATGCGCACCGCACGCCAGAGATGCTCGACGGCCTCCGCCGAGCCGTTACGCGGGTCGTCGGGCTGCAGCAGCTTCACGGCGATATAGAGCAGCGCAACACCGCCAACGATCTTCAGATACGGCAGCAGCATCAGCGAGGCGACGGCGCCGGTGAAGACGATGCGCAGCGCCACGGCAATGCCGGCGCCGAACACCATGCCCCAGGCGCGCTGCGGCATCGGCAACCCGCGGCAGGCCATGGCAATGACCACGGCGTTGTCGCCGGAGAGCAGGATGTTGATCCAGATGATCTTGGCGACCGCGATCCAGAATTCGGCGGTGTGCGCCTCGCTCCAACCGCTGCCGAATACGGCGGCCCAGGCGGCCGGATCGGCGAGCTGCGCCAGCCAATGCACGGTCGTAGCCCTCCCAGAACGCCAGGAAAACGCGCGCCGGCGATCCGCCGCGCGGCAGCATGGACAACAGTCGTCTTATAGCTGGATTCGCCGGCTCAACCGACGATGTCGTTGCCGGCGAAGAACTGGGCAATCTCGCGCGCGGCGGTATCGGGCGCGTCCGAGCCGTGCACCGAATTTTCGCCGATCGACTTGGCGTGCACCTTGCGGATGGTGCCGGGTGCGGCCTTGGCCGGGTCGGTCGCCCCCATCACCTCGCGGTATTTGGCGATGGCGCCCTCACCTTCCAGTACCTGCACCACCACCGGGCCGGAGATCATGAAATCGACGAGTTCCCCGAAGAACGGCCGCTCCTTGTGCACCGCGTAGAACTGTTGCGCCTCTTCGCGGCTGATGCGCACGCGCCGCTGCGCGACGATGCGCAGGCCCGCCTGCTCGATCATGGCATTGATGGCACCGGTCAGGTTGCGCGCGGTGGCGTCGGGCTTGAGAATGGAAAAGGTACGCTCGACCGCCATCGGATTTTTCCTTCACTTGTTGTCAGGCACGTTCAACGCGCGGCTTATAGCGGGCGCGATTTCCACCGGCAAGCGCGGCGAACCGGCGGCGCCTCGCCGAGGATCGACTTCCGGGGGATTGCATCGCGCCTTCACCTCGGCCACAAGGCGCGCCCATGCTGGTCATCGACGATCTCACCGTCCGCATCGGCGGACGCCCCTTGCTTGAAGGCGCCAGCGCGCGCATCACCACCGGCGCGCGCGTCGGCCTGGTCGGCCGCAACGGCACCGGCAAGACCACCTTGTTCGGCGTCATCGCCGGCGATATTTCGCCCGAGCACGGCACCGTCGAAATCCCGCCGCGCTGGCGCATCGGCCGCCTGGCGCAGGAGGCGCCGAGCGGCCCGGACAGCCTGCTCGCGGTGGTGCTCAAGGCCAACCGCGAGCGCAGCGAGCTGATGGCCGAGGCGGAAACCGCGCACGACCCGCACCGCATCGCCGAGATCCAGACCAGGCTCGCCGATATCGGCGCCCATGCGGCTCCGGCGCGCGCGGCCGCGATCCTCTCCGGCCTCGGCTTTTCCAACGCCGATCAGCAGCGGCCCTGCGCGGAATTTTCCGGCGGCTGGCGCATGCGCGTCGCGCTTGCGGCCACGCTGTTTGCGCAGCCCGATCTGCTGTTGCTCGACGAGCCGACCAACTACCTCGATCTCGAGGGCACGCTGTGGCTGCAGGACCATCTATCGCGCTATCCGCACACCTTGATCGTCATCAGCCACGACCGCGATCTGCTCGACAACGCGGTCGGGCATATTCTGTCGCTGGAGGCGCGCAAGCTCACGCTCTATCGCGGCGGATACTCCGCCTTCGAGCGGCAACGCCGCGAACGGCTGACGCTCGATCAGAAAATGATCAAGAAACAGGAGGCGCAGCGCAAGCATATCCAGGCCTTCGTCGACCGCTTTCGCGCCAAGGCCACCAAGGCGCGGCAGGCGCAATCGCGGCTGAAGATGCTGGCGCGGATGGAACCAATCGCCTCGCTGGTGACTGAAGACGTCCGCCCCATCGTGTTTCCCGCGCCGGAGACACTGCTGTCGCCACCGATCATCGCCACCGACGGGGTCGCGGTCGGCTACGAGCCCGGCCATCCGGTTCTCTCCGACCTCACGTTGCGCATCGACAATGACGACCGCATCGCGCTGCTCGGCGCCAACGGCAACGGCAAGTCGACGCTGGTCAAGCTGCTCGCCGGCAGGCTCGCGCCGACGCAAGGCACGGTCACGCGCGCGGCGATGCTCAAGGTCGGCTACTTTGCCCAGCACCAGCTCGACGAACTCGAAGGTGACGCCAGCCCCTACGATCACGTGCGCCGGCTGATGCCGGAGGCGCCGGAAGCGAAGGTTCGCGGGCGCGTCGGATCGATCGGCTTTTCCGGGCTAGCCGCCAACAATGCGGTCAAAACCCTGTCCGGCGGCGAGAAGGCGCGCCTGCTGCTCGGCCTCGCCACCTTCGCCACGCCGCAGCTCATTATCCTCGACGAGCCGACCAACCATCTCGACATCGACAGCCGCGCCGCGCTGATCGAGGCGATCAACGACTACCCGGGTGCGGTAATCCTGGTGTCGCACGATCGCTATCTGCTCGAAGCTTGCGCCGACCGGCTCTGGCTGGTGCAGGGCGGCAAGGTCAGGCCGTTCGACGGCGACCTCGACGATTACCGGCGCGCCGTTCTCGCCGACGGCGGAGAGCGCCCATCCAATGCCGGCAAGGCAAGCCCGCGCACGGCGCCAGGCGAGGCTCGCCGCGCCGCCGCCAACAAACGCGCCGAAACGGCGCCGCTGCGCAAGCGAATAGCGGAAGCGGAAAGTGCGATCGCAAACCTGACGCGTCAGTTGCGCAGACTTGACGCAACGCTGGCCGAGGGTTCGCTCTTTGCGAGCGATCCGGCACGAGCCGCGGAACTGTCCAAGACCCGCGCCAATGTCATTGCGGCGATTGCCAAGGCGGAAGAGGAATGGCTCGCGGCAAGCACGGCGCTGGAGACCGCCTGAACCGCCGGTTCACTGCACGGTCTGGAACTCGCGCTGCGAGGTCTTTGCGGCGGCCGGCTTCTGCTTCGTGGCCTTCTTTTTCGCCACTGGCTTGGCCGGCTCGGGGGGCGTCGGCGCGCGGTCGATCTCCTTCAGCCGCCCGTCGGCAAAGTGATAGATGCCGGGCCACGGCCCGCTGAGATAGGTCAACACGACCTGGCGCTGGCCCTTGTCGCCGGCGCTGATATTGACGGCACCGGGCTGGCCCGCGCGCTGCACCGTCTGACATTCGGTCATGCCGAGCGCGATGCCGCCGAGCACAGGCGGTGCGCCGGCATCGGGCGGACTTCCGGCGGGCGCCGGCTTGTTGGCAAGTTCGCCCGCCATGCCGCCAACCGCGCCGTTGGTGGACGGCTGTGCGGCCGGTGTTGGCGCCGCCGGCTGCGCTGCCTGGGCGGCCGCCGGACCACAGCGGCCATCGGCTCCCACCAGATCGTCCGGCCCAACGGGGCCACCGGTATCCATGTCGGTAGCCTTGGTATTGGTGAGGCGCAGCGAATCCGGGCTTTGAAAAATGTCGAGTGGCTTGGAGAAGAAACCACCCTCGTTCTTGTCGAACATATTGCCCAATGAACCATTCGTGCAGCCGCCGACAGCCAGCGTCAGCGCGGCAGCGACAGCAATCGTGAAATTGGCTTGGCGGCCTTGCAAACAACGTCCCCCGGCTGGCCTATCGTCTTGTCCCTAAACCGATATTTTGCGTCATCATAATGGCGAGGAGCAAGTGCGGCGCGCGCCTTTGATCGGTCATTGGCCGATCAGGCACTGGCCGAGAAGGCCAATGGCCGACTCAGGCCTTCTTAACCCAGCGCCCGCCAGCATCCGACTGCCAATAAGTTGCGTCGAAACCCTTGGCCTTGACCTCGCTCCAGCGCTCGCGCGCGGCGGCAACTGCCTCCTCGTCTTCGCCGTCGAAAACCAGCACGATGCGCTGATAGATCTCGGCGTCCGCAGGCAGTGGGGCGCCGTCGATGAGGAAGCGGATAGTGGCGCCGTTGGGGTTGCCGTCGTTCGGGGTCAGTAGAACGGGCTGCGACGCCGCCTCCGGCTCGCGCCAGGTGCCGTGCGGCAGAAAGCCGTCATCGCGGTACGTCCACAGATAGGCGTCGAGCGCCTCGATGCGCTCTTCCGAAGCGCCCTGCACGATCGCCTTCCAGCCGCGCTCCAGCGACTTCTCCAGCAGCGGCGTCAACACGCCCTCGAGCTTCTGGCCTTGCAGGTGGTAGAAAAGAATCTCGGTCATGCGCGGATCACAGGATTTGCGCTGCTATCTTTCGTAATTGTCCGCCACAAGCCGGTCGAGCAGGCGCACGCCCCAGCCTGAGCCCCAGCTTTTATTGATGTCGGTCTGGCGCGACTCGAAACCCGTACCGGCGATGTCGAGATGCGCCCACGGCGTCTTGTCGGCGACAAAGCGCTGCAGGAACTGCGCCGCGGTGATCGCGCCGGCCCAGCGGCCGTTGCCGGTGTTCTTCACGTCGGCGAATCTGGAATCGATCAGCTTGTCGTATTCGGGGGCGAGCGGCATGCGCCAGACGAGCTCGCCGGTGTCCTGGCCGGCCTTGATGAGCCTCTCGGCAAGC
>DATJYA010000070.1:0-16556 GCA_035499835.1 Pseudolabrys sp. | reverse complement strand
CAGCGCCTGCGCGGTCAATTCAGCACTACGCTGTTCGATGGCGCGCCGCTCGACGGCATGCTCGTTTTGCGTCATGCGATCGAGAATAAACCCCACCGCCAGGGCCGATGTGGCCAGAACTGCGATCGGCCATAGCTGGCGGGCTGTTGCCGGCCCGACCGGCCGAAGGGCCAGCACCACCAGGACCACGACCAGGGTGGCGGCAGCGCCGGCCATCGGCAGCAGCACCGACGCCGAAAGCAACGAATTCAATCCGGAGCCCTCCATGTTCGGCGCACCTGACGGCGCTGGATAATCCTGTCGGCTATTGAACCTTGGCTCCCGACACTTTGACAACGCTTGCCCATTTTTCGATATCCTTGCGCAAATAGGCGTCGAATTCGACCGGGGTCATGAGCATCGGCACGGCGCCTTGGTTGGCCCAAGCCGCTTTGACATCGGGCCGGTCGACAACCTTGGCGATTTCGGCGTTGAGCAATTTGACGACGTCAGGGGGCGTGCCCTTCGGCGCCATGATGCCAAGCCAAATGGTTGCTTCGTAGCCGGGCACCCCGGCCTCCGCGACCGTCGGCACATCCGACATTTGCGCCGACCGTGTGATGCCGGTGGTGGCGAGCGCCTTCACCTGCCCGGCCTTAACGAGCGGCCCCATGGTGGTGATCGCGTCGAACATCATCTGCACCTGGCCGGAAAGCACAGCAGTACGCGCGTCGCCCGAGGCCTTGTAGGGCACATGCACGATATCGGTGCCGCTCATGGCTTTGAACAATTCGCCGGCCATGTGATAGGGCGTGCCCGGTCCGGACGATGCGTAGTTGAGTTTGCCCGGCTCTTTCTTTGCCATGGCAATGAAGTCCTTGAGGTCCTTCACCGGCAGCGACGACGGAACCACCATGACCAGATCGGAGTAATTGATGGGCGCCACCGGCACAAAATCGCGCATCAATTGGAAGGGCTTGTTCGGGATCAGCGATTCGTTGGTGGTGTGGGTGTTCGACATCACCAGCAGCGTGTACCCATCGGGCGCGGATTTCGCCACGGCATCCGTGCCGATGATCGAGCCTGCCCCCGGGCGATCCTCAACGACAAAAGACTGCTTCAGCGCTTCCGAGAGATGTTGCGCGAGAACACGGGAATAGACATCAGCCGGCCCGCCGGCGCCAAACGGTACGATAAGGTGAACCGGGCGGCTCGGATAATTGTCCGCCGTTGCTGGCCAGGCCAGGAATAGCGGCAACAGCAAGCCTAAGAGACGCAAAGTCACGGACATAATTGGCCCTTCCGAAGTTTTTGCTGATTTCCGTTCAGGCACCGCCCGATGATTTGAAGCTGGACGCCAAATCGGCCGCCGCGGCGATGCATAGGCGGCCATATTTGCCGAATCCAGGGAAATCGCCGACCGGGTTGCCCTCGGCTTTGGAGGCGCAACCCGCGCCGGCGCGATCCTTACACGCGTAGCGGCTTCGGCTGACGTCGATCGGCATCCTCGCCCCTCCGGCGGCGCAGACCTTCCCGCCGCGCGCGCATCATAATCGATGTCGGATACAACCGCGCGTGCCGCGCCAGCCGATTTCTTCAGGCCCGGTCGAGCTGACTTTCCTTGGCAACGCGCTCAAACGCTTCCCCGGAACTCTTGATCCGGTATTGATAGTCGTCGCCTTCCGAGGGCAGTAGCTTGACCACGATATAGCTGCCGGTCGCCGCGGCACGCCCGAACGTCGGGGAGGTAAAATAGACCGTGTCGCCGACGTGGTATTTGTGCGCCTTGACCACAAGCTCGTCGGCTGCGGCCGGCTGCACCGGCGGACTCGTCGTGCGCAAAATCTTCGCACTGTCCTTGGGCGCGACGCTCGGCGAACGCACGCTGATGCCCGGCAGCGGACGCTTGCCAACACCAACCTCACGCCGCGACGTCTTCGACGCCTTCTTGGCAACGACTTGGGCGCTCTTTGCGCCCTTTTTTTCCGTCCGACGTGCCGCTTTCGCCGGCCGCCGGTCTGATTTTGCTGTGCTTTTACTCATAGGCTCAATATAGCAGCTAATTTTATCTGGCGGGGAAGTTTTTTCAGTAAGAATATAAGCAAATTCAGTGGTTTAAGTCAGACTTTTGTCGGCGTTTCGAGGCCGTTTCGGCCGCGCGGAAGCCATGCCGAACCGCGGAACCCGGACGACCCGGCGCGCGTTTTGTGGCGGGACAAGGAGGATTCTGATGCGGCTCTTGCTGGGATTAATTCTGGGCGTGGCCCTGACGATCGGCGCCGCCTACATCTACGATACTCGCAACGCCGTGGCGGCGGAAAACGGAACCGCCACGCTTCAACGGCCGCTGGTCAACTGGGATGTCGTCGCCATCAAGTGGCAGGCGCTCACTGGCCTCGCCCGCGACGCCTGGAACCGTCACGTCGGCTGAATTCGCCCGCTGATCGATCAGACTCCGACCTGCTCGCGCGCGCCAACCCGCAAGGCGTCGGCTATGGCGCGCTTGTTCATCCGGGTGCCGTCATCGCCTTCGATCAACAGCGGCACCCGCCCGCTTTTTTCGACGTGCCGCGACCAGGCCAGCGCGCCATCGAGATCGGTGAATTCCTTGAACAGCAACTGCTCCTTCTGCAGCGGCGCGACGTCGCCGGAGCCTTTGGGTCCGCTATAGACACGGTAGCGCATGATCAGTCCTCGCCTTCGGCCGAATTCCTGACGTTCCCCCACAGCGCCCAACGCCTGAGCGCCGGCGCGGTTCCGCAACCACGCAAAATCGCTGCTCCGCGTGCTATCGTCGCGTTGTCACAAGGAGGCCCCGGTATGCGCGCGGCTTATTACGAGAAAAACGGCTCGGCTCGCGAGGTTTTGCGCCTGGGCGATGTCGACACGCCGCACGCCGGGCCCGGCGAGGTCCGCGTCAAGCTCGCCACCTCGGGCGTAAACCCCTCCGATGTCAAATCGCGGCAGGGCTTGACCCGCAAGATCGCCTATCCGCGCGTGATCCCGCAGAGCGATGGCGCCGGCACCATCAACGAGGTCGGTGACGGCGTGCCCAAATCCCGCATCGGCGAACGCGTCTGGGTATGGAACGGGCAATGGAAGCGCGCCTTCGGCACCGCCGCCGAGTTTATCGTCTTGCCGGCGGCGCAGGCGGTGAAGCTCCCCAATAAGACGAGCTTCGAGGCGGGCGCCTGCCTCGGCATTCCGGCAATGACCGCGCACCACGCCGTGGCGCTGGCCGGCGTCGAAAAAGGCACCGCCTTGCTGGTGTCCGGCGGCGCAGGCGCCGTCAGCCAATACGCGATCGAATTTGCCAAGATGCGGGGCGCAACGGTCATCACCACGGTCTCCTCGGCGGAAAAGACGGCGGTTGCGCGCGAGGCCGGCGCCGACCATACGATCAACTACAAAAGCGAGAATGTCGGCGAGCGCGTGATGCAGATCACGGGGAAATGCGGCGTCGACGCGGTCATCGAGCTGGATCTGAGTGCCAATGCCAAGCTCATCCCCGCGGTGCTGCGGCCAAAGGGCAGCGTCATCATCTACGGAACCGGCCCGGAAGCGACGATCCCGGCGGCTTTCTGCCTGACCAATACCATCCGCCTGCAATTCTTCCTGGTTTACGAGCTTGACGCCGCCGAGCGCGAACGCACGGTGGCGGCCATTACCAGCGCGCTGGAGCAAGGCAAGCTGATCAACCGTATTGCCACACCGACCTATCCGCTTGCCGACCTTGCCGCCGCGCATGAAGCCGTCGAGCGTGGGAGCATCGGCAATGTAATTGTCACAATTTGATGTTTGCTAAATGCGGGGAAGAGGCACGCTCGGGCCTCGAGCGCTCGCCGGTGCCGGGTTCTCCGACAGACGCCCGTATCTGGAGCCGCGCCGCATTCCGCGCTAATCTGCCGTTAAGCTTCCGGGGAGACGGTCCATGCGCTTTATTTTTGGCGTGTTCGTCGGTGCCGCGCTGATGTTGGGCTCGGCCTATCTGCACGATACCGGCGTGGTTCGTGCCGGCCCGAAGCAGCCCTTCGTCAACTGGGATACCGTCGTCGGCCTGCTCGGGCACTAAACGCGTCCTCAGAACTTCTCCACCCAGGGCCGCAGTTCCAGTTCCTGCGTCCAGGCACTGCGCGGCTGCGCCAGCACATGCAGATAGCTCTGCGCGATCGCATCGGGATCGAGCAGCGAGTCCGGCTTGTCCGCCGGCACGGGCCGGCTGGCGCTGCGGATGCCGCCGTCGATGACAAAATGCGCGACGTGGATGCCCTGCGGCGATAATTCGCGCGCCAGGCTTTGCGCCAGGCCGCGCAGCGCGAACTTGCCCATGGCGAACGGCGCCGATTGCGCATAGCCTTTGACGCTCGCGGAGGCGCCAGTAAACAGCATCGCTCCCGCACCGCGCGGCAGCATCCGATTCACCGCCGCCTGCGCCACCAGAAAGCCGGCATAGGCGCTGACGCGCAGCGATTTTTCCATTTCGGCGGCATCAAGCTCGATGAACGGCCCGCGGGTGCGGTAGCTCGCGTTGTAGACAACGACGTCGGGCGTCGCCTTCGCGGCATCGAGCGCCGCGAACAGTTTCTCCACCTGCTCACGGTCGCTGGCGTCGCAGGCATAGGTCTTGGCGCCGGTCTCCTGCGCCAAGGCGGCGAGTTTGCCGGTCGAGCGCGCGGCGAGCGCCACAGCCATGCCGACCTTGGCAAAGGCGCGCGCAAGCGATGCCGATAGACCGGCTCCGGTACCGACGATGAGAGCGGATTGGTAGGTCATTGCGGCTGAGCCCCTGTCCTCACGGCTTGCATACACCGATCCAATTGCGTTCGACCGTTATTTTCATCTTCAGGCGCCCTAGTCCTACATCCGGAACACCCCGAACGCCGTCTCCGGCACCGGCGCGTTGAGCGCGGCGGAGAAAGCGAGCGCCAGCACCCGCCTGGTTTCCGATGGCGCGATAATGCCGTCGTCCCACAGCCGCGCCGTGGCGAAATAAGGATCGCTTTCACGGTCGAAGGCCTCGCGGATCGGCGCCTTGAATTTCTCTTCCTCGTCCGCGCTCCAATTGCCGCCGCCGGCCTCGATGTTGTCGCGGCGCACCGTCGCCAGGACCGAGGCCGCCTGCTCCGAGCCCATCAAGGCGACGCGCGCGTTCGGCCAGGTGAACAGGAACCGCGGCGAATAGGCACGGCCGCACATGCCGTAGTTGCCGGCGCCGTAGGAACCGCCGACCACCAGCGTCACCTTCGGCACCTGCGCGCAGGCGACCGCGGTGACCATCTTGGCGCCGTCCTTGGCGATGCCGCCGGCTTCCGCCTCGCGGCCGACCATGAAGCCGACGATGTTCTGCAGGAACAGCAGCGGGATGCGGCGCTGGCAGCAAAGCTCGATGAAATGCGCGGCCTTGAGCGCGCTTTCCGAGAACAGGATGCCGTTGTTGCCGAGGATGCCGACCGGCATGCCGTGGATATGGGCAAAGCCGGTGACCAGCGTCGGCCCGTAAAGCTGCTTGAACTCGTCGAATTCGGAGGCATCGACGATGCGGGCAATCACCTCGCGGATATCGTATTGCTTCTTCAGATCAACCGGCACGATGCCGTCGAGCTCGGTGGCATCGAGCGCCGGGTCGCGCGACGATGTGAGCGCGATATCCACCGTCTTCTTGATGTTGACACTGGCGACGATGCGCCGCGCGATCGACAGCGCGTGATGGTCATCCTGCGCCAAATGGTCGGCAACGCCCGATTTGCGCGCATGCAAATCGCCGCCGCCTAAATCCTCGGCGCTCACCACCTCGCCGGTCGCCGCTTTCACCAGCGGCGGGCCGCCGAGGAAGACAGTGCCCTGGTTCCGCACGATGATGGTCTCATCCGACATCGCCGGCACATAGGCGCCGCCGGCGGTGCAGGAACCCATCACCACGGCGATCTGCGGGATGCGCAGGCTCGAAAGTGTCGCCTGGTTGTAGAAGATGCGACCGAAATGCTCGCGATCGGGGAACACCTCCGGCCACTGCGGCAGATTGGCTCCCCCTGAATCGACGAGATAGATACAGGGCAGCCGGTTCTCGCGCGCGATCTCCTGCGCCCGCAGGTGCTTCTTCACCGTCACTGGATAATAGGTGCCGCCCTTGATGGTGGCGTCGTTGCACACCACCACGCATTCGCGCCCCTCGATGCGGCCGATGCCGGTGATGAGGCCGGCACCGTGGATGGCGTCCTCGTACATGCCGTTGGCGGCGAGCGGCGACAGTTCGAGAAACGGCGAGCCCGGATCGATCAGGTTCATGACCCGGTCGCGCGGCAAGAGCTTGCCGCGCGCGACGTGGCGCTCGCGCGATTTCTCCGGGCCGCCCAACGCCGCCTCGGCGCGCCGCGCCTGCAATTGGGCGGTCAGCGCCCGCATCTTCTCGGCGTTGGCGCGGAAGTCCGCCGCGTTCTTGTCGATCGACGATGACAGAATCGCCAATGGTCCCTCCCCTTCGCGCGCGTGAGGGTGCCTTGAGGGAACCCGGAACGCAATGCCGAAGGAAACATCGACCAACACGATTTTGGAACCGACGCAGCGGCGCGACGTTCTACGACGGGGAACATGAGAGGAGACGAACGTCATGAGGACAGGATTGTTAGCGACCGCAGCAGCGCTCGCGCTGATCACCGCCGGCGCCGCATCGGCACAGGATCTGAAGAAGAACGAGGCGCCGGCGCCCGCTCCCGCCGCGCAGCAGAAAGCACCGGCCGAGAAGGTCGCGCCGGACATGCATGCCGGCGACCGTAAACTGCCGGAGACTACCGGCCAGGGGTCGCAGCCGGCAGAGCCGGAAAAGAGCGGCACGCTGCACAAGAGCGACAGCCTCAACAAAAATTCGCCCACCGGCGACGCCCAAACCAAGCCTGGCGACAAGGCCGCCGCGCAGGACGGCGCGAACTCGTCGGCGAAATCGAGCGAAACGACGACCTCGCGGAGCAGTGCAACCACCGGTCAGGGCGCGGCCGCCGGCGCCGCCAAGCTTTCGACCGAGCAGCGCACGAAAATCTCGTCGATCATCCGCGAGCACAAGACGCCGTCGGTGCATCTGAACGTCTCGGTGTCGGTGGGAACCCGGGTTCCGGCCAACGTGCATCTCTATCCTTTGCCGGTTCAGGTCATCACCGTTTATCCGGAATGGCGCGGCTATGACTACGTCATGGTCGGCGAAGACATCGTGGTGATCGATCCGCGCACGCACGAGATCGTCGCCATCATCGAAGCGTAAAATCGCAATCACGAATCGAAACGGCCGCGGCGGAATTCGTCGCGGCCGTTTCTCCTTTGAGGGGCACAGTGCGGCTGGAACGATCGCTCGACCTTGCGCGTTGAATGAATGACTGAGGCAGGCAACAACGCGGAGGAGCGACGATGAACAAGGATCGCATCGAAGGGTCGGCCGGGCAGGCCAAAGGCAAGGTGAAGGAAATCGCGGGCAAGGTGACCGGCGATTCCAAGCTGGAGACCGAAGGCAAGGCGGATCAGACCGCCGGCAAGATCAAGAACACGGTCGGCGGCATCAAGGATGCCGTCAAGGAAGCCGTCGACGACTGACCGTCTAAGCCCGCTCAACATCGCGAAAGCCCGGCCCAGTGGCCGGGCTGTTCGTTTGCCGCTTGCCTGGCGCCGCTGCGCGACTCTAAAGTCCGCGCTCAACGCGGAGCCAGGCATGATCACCCGTTTTCCAGGCCTCACCCCGACGCGCAGCCGCGCCGTCGTGCATGACGGTGTGGTGTCCACGGTCGCCGTCTCGCCGGACGGCGATGCGACCTATTACGAACAGACGCGCAAGGCCCTGCGGCGGATCGATGAAAGCCTGGCGATGTCGGGCAGCGACAAGAGCCGTATCCTGTCGGCGATCGTCTACATCGCCGACATCAGGCAGAAGGAAGAGATGAACCGCGCCTGGGACGAGTGGGTCGATCGGGGCAATCCGCCGATGCGCGCCTGCCTCGGCGTCGATCTCGAGCCGCCGCACCTGGTCGAAATCGTGGTCACCGCCGCGCAAGGGTAAGCACATGCACGCCATCGACGACTACAAGGGCCTCAAGCTCAAGCTCGACGGCATCGTGCCGCCGGGCCACGGCTTCCACCGCAATCTGCTGTTCGACGCGATGTATGCCTCGCTACCGCGCGACCCGCAGGTGAAGGTGCAGATCTATAACGCCGAGATCGTGCCCGGCGGCTACACCAACTGGCATTGCCACAACGGCGCAGCGTTTTTCGTGGCGTTACAAGGCCAGTTCGAGGCGCATTTCCAGGAAGGCGTCTTGGTCAAGGCCAAGGCCGGCGACTGCTATTCCGAGCCGATCGCCAAATTCCACCGCGGGCACAATCCGCACCCGGAGTTGGCCTATCTGTGCGTGGGCTTGTGTTTCACCGCGCCCGACCGCGAATACGTCACCAATTCGGTCGAGCGGCCGTGGTAAGTTAGGCCCTCACCTCCTGCCGCTGGAACACGATATAGCCGGCGACAAAAAGTAAAATATTGGCTGCGATCATGCCGACGATCTGCGGCCAGGCGACCATCACGCTCTCGCCGAGCGACAGCGGCGAGCCCATGAGTGCGCCCTGCAACTGGTCGAGATAGACCGGCCCCAGCGTGCGCGTGGTCGGATGCAGGATCGCCAGCACCGTCTCGCCGAACAAGGTCGACGGCGACAGCCGCGCTAGGTCCTGCGCGGCGGTGATCTGCAACACCGGATTGTCCGGAGAGACGAAGGCCTGCACCAGCGCCGAAGCAAGCGACGGCCAGATCACGCTGAGGAACAGCCATAGCCCGAGCGTCACCAGCGCGGCGGTGGCGGCGGAGCGGAAGATCACCGAGAACAGCATGGCGAGCGCGAGCCACACGCCGGCATAAGCGATGGTCACCAGCAAAAATAGCAAGGCACGCGCCATTTCCTCGCCGCCCGGCGGCACGCCGAGCATGATGAGGCCGAGGCCGATGACCAGGAGCCAGAGCGCGATGAAGCTGATCGCCAGCACGCCTAGGCCGGCGAGGAATTTCCCGAACAGCAACGCGTCGCGATAGATCGGCTGCGACAGGATGCGCGACAGCGTGCGCCGGTTGTGCTCGCCATTGATGGCGTCGAAACCGAGGCCGATCGCCATCAGCGGCGCCAGAAAGCCGAGAAACGACACGAACGACGGCAGCGGGTCGCGCGCCGTGGTGAACAGGCGCAGGAACAGGAACGGATCCTCTGCGGTAACTTCGCGGATCTGGGTGATGGCGCCATAGACCGCGGCAAGCGCGGTGAGTACCACCAGCCATTCCAGCACGCGCATGCGCGCGCTGGTCAAGTGGTCGGTCAATTCCTTGAGCACGACCACGCCGAGCCCTTGCAGGGCCGAGCCTTCACGCCGCATTGCGGGCCTCCTCCTCGGCGCTCTGGAAATAGCGCGTGTAGATCGTCTCCAGGCTCGGCTCATCGAGCGCGAGGTTCTTGAGCCGTCCGCTGGCGGCGACCACGGCGGCAGCGGCCTCGGGGCGTACGTCGCGGTCGCAGAGCATGCGCAGGCGGCCGGGCGCGGTTTCACTGACGCTGCGCACGCCGGGGATGGCACCGAGCCGCAGCGCAATGCCGTCGCCGGCATCGGCTTCGACCTCGACGGCATAGCCGCCGCCGAGCACTTGGCGGCCGAGCTCGGCCACGGTCCCCATCAGCGCGATCTTGCCGGCGTTGAACAGCGCTACCCGGTCGCAGACGCTCTGCACGCGATCGAGTAGATGCGAGGACAGCAATATGCTGACGCCGGCGGCCTTGAGCGAACGGATCAGCGCGAGCAGGTCGATGCTCGCCTGGGGATCAAGGCCATTGGTCGGCTCATCGAGGATGGCGATGCGCGCCTCCTTCATGATGATCTCGGCCAGGCCCAGCCGCTGTTTCATGCCATGCGAAAAGGCCCTCACTTTCTTCTCCGCGGCGTCGGATAAGCCGACGCGATCGAGCGCATCGGCAATCCGCCGCTTGCGCTCGGCCGAGGACAGCCCCATCAACCGGCCGGTGTAGTGCAGATTGTCGGCGGCGGTGAGGTAGTCGTAGAAGCCGACCGCGTCGGGCAGATAGCCGACGCGGCGTTTGACCGCCAGCGGCTCGCGCGCCGGATCGTGGCCGAGCACGCGCGCCTGTCCGTCGCTGACTTCGGTCAGGCCGAGCAGCATCAGGATGGTCGTGGTCTTGCCGGCACCGTTCGGCCCCAAAAGGCCAAAAATCTCGCCGGGCGCGATCGAAAACGAGACCCGATCGACCGCGGTGACGTCACCGTAGCGTTTGGTCAGGCCCCTGGCCTCGACGACGGTATCGCTCATGTCCGGATTTTTCATCGGCGGCCGAACCTGGTCACCGCGCCGACCATGATTAGCAGCGCCGCGCCGATAATGCCGACGCCGGCAATGCCCCATTCGGTGGAGGTCGCAACCGTCACCCGGAAATTGGCCGTCCCGGTCTCGCCGCGCGACGCACCGCTGAAGGTCGTCACATAATCGCCGGCAATGGCGTTCGCCGGCGGGCTGATGTGCGCCTGCACCTCCTTGTGTTGGTTGGGCGCTATACGGTCGATGGTCTTGGGATCGAAAGTGATCTTCCAGCCTTCCGGCGCGCTGGCGGAGAGCGCGATGTTTTCGGCCGGCGCCGTGCCGGTATTGGTGACGATGATCGGGACCGAGGTTTCCAAACCAGCGGTGGCGCGGGCGCTGAGCAGGCCCTCGCGGCCGGACATCGTGAGCTTCGGCTCGCCAGTGATGTCGAGGCTGACTTGCGTCGACGCCTTGGCGTCCTCGGCAGCGACGTGCACCGTCACCGGGTAATGACCGGCGTCGACGGTGTCGGGCGGCGTCACCTTGAGCTTGATGTCCTTGGTCTTGCCGGCCTCGACCGGAATCGCGGTCAATTGCTGCGTGCCGTAGGCCTCGGTGAATGAGGTGTCGAAATTACGCGGCGCGTCGGCGGCGAGACTGACCAGCAGTTTCTTGCCGCTGTCGTTCTTGACGGTCATCGTATATTCGAAGCTCGAGCGCGAAGAGCCGCGCAGCTCCGGTAGCTGCGGCTGCAGCGAGAGCTTGGCGGGCAGCTCCTTGGCCAGCGTCACCGCCACCGGCAAGCTGATGTGCGAACTGGCGCCGTCGGCGCTCACCGTCAGCGTGTTTGTGCCGATCGCCGCATCCTTGGGCACGTCGAGGCGCAGATCGAGCGAGACGCCGTCATTGGTCGCCGGCATCGCCGCCGCGACCGGCTGACCGCCGCCAAGCAGCGTTGCGGTCCAGCCGGTTGGCACGCCGGCAACCGAGAGCGACAGCCGTTCCGGCGGCAGCGCGTAATTGTGCAGATGCAGCGTCACCGTCGAGGTGGTGCCGGGCTGCACGGTGACCGCCGGATAGTCCGACAGCAGATAGAGTCCCTTGACGTCGGGGGTGCTGGTGTCGGCAAAGGCCGGCGCGGCAAACGCGAACAAAGCCGCGGCAAGCGCGGCAAGAAATCTATGCATGGCGAGCGACTCCGTGCGGGCTTCCTCCCGGAACCCGCAAAGCACGCCGCCCCCGAATTGAAAGCACGGCCAAAGGATCAAGCGGCCGCACTGGCGGTCTTGTCGCCCATAATCTTGACGAAATTTAGGACCGGCCGCGCCACGAATACGCGCGGACAGTTTTCTTACGGTGAATATTCGACGCCGCGCACCAGCGGCCAATCCGGCTCGTTGTGCCGCATGACCCAGGTCTCTTTCATGCCCGCATCAACCCATTCCCTCCACGCCGGCAACTCCATCACCGCGGCCATATAGGCGCGCGCCGTCTCGCTGACGTCGAGGCCGTAATTGCGGAAGCGCGCAACGACCGGCGCGTACATGGCGTCGGTCGCGCCGAAACGGCCGAACAGGAACGGACCGCCCTGCCCGAATTCGGCGCGGCAATCGTTCCACAGTGAATCGATGCGCCGCACATCGGCCAAGACCTCCGGCGGCTGCGGACGCGGTTTCGGCGGCAGCCACAGGTTCATCGTGCAGTGCTGGCGCAA
Organism: Pseudolabrys sp.; assembly: GCA_035499835.1. GTDB lineage: Bacteria > Pseudomonadota > Alphaproteobacteria > Rhizobiales > Xanthobacteraceae > Pseudolabrys. The sequence goes on along the minus strand of DATJYA010000070.1, from coordinate 4,539 downwards.
GGCGGCAAAGCCTGCGTGCATTTCGGTCGCGACCGAGCGGGCGCGGCTGCGCGCCCGCGCATCGGCCGGCCATAGGTTCGCCTTGGGGAATTTCTCCGCCAGGTATTCAAGGATCGCCAGCGATTCCCAGACCGCGTTGTCGCCGTCGATCAGTATCGGCACCTTGCCGGCAGGTGAATATTTCAAGATCTCCTCGCGGCTGCCCGGCAGATAGAGCGGAATGAGAATTTCCTCGAACGGGATGCCGGCAGCCCTCATGGCGATCCACGGTCGCATCGACCACGACGAATAGTTCTTGTTGCCGATGATCAGTTTCAGGGACATGGGTTTATTTCGCTCTGTTGCGTTCGATTATGTGAGATTGTAGGTCTTCGGCCAATCGACTTCATCGGCCTCGAAGAGCCACGGCTCCTTGATGCCGGCCGCCGTCCATTGCTGCCAGGCCGGCAGCGCCATGATCGCATTCATGTAGGCCCGCGTGTCCGATCCGACATCGACATCGTAGGTGTGGAACCGCGACACGACCGGCGCGTACATGGCATCGGCGTTGCCGAAGGCGCCGAACAGGAACGGCCCGCTCTTGCCGAAACGCGCGCGGCAATCGGCCCATAACGCCTCGATCCGCTTCACGTCCGCCATCACGGGCGGCGTCAGATCGCGCTTAATGACGCGGCGAGCGAAATTCGTCGGCAGATGATTGCGCAACGGCTGGAAGCCGGCATGCATTTCGTTCGCCACGACGCGCGCATGCGCCCGCGCCGCAATGTCCTTCGGCCACAGCCTGGCATCGGGAACTTTCTCGGCCAGATATTCGAGGATGGCGAGCGATTCCCATATCCGGATGTCGCCATCGATCAGCACGGGCACCTTGCCGGTACCGGACACATCGCCAACCTGGCGCTTGAATTCGTCGCTTTCGAACGGGACCACCGTATCCTCAAACGGAATCCCGGCCACGCTCATGGCAATCCATGGCCGCAGCGACCAGCTCGAATACTTCTTGTTGCCGATGATCAGTTTGAGCGTCACGGCCGCCCCAATTCGGTCGCACAGGGCAAATTGCGGGAGGGCGGCCAGGGCGACAAGCGAATAATTCTGATGACAGCGAGCAGGGCGATAAATGGGTCAGGTTTTCTTTGTCCCGCCCGCAGCTTCCGGCGCTTCGACCGGGCCGCCCGCCCTCTTCCAGGCGCCGAAGCCGCCCTTGATGTGGGCGACCGGTTTCAGCCCCATGCGCTGCGCCGTCTGCGCCGCCAGCGCCGAACGCAAGCCGCCGGCGCAGAAGAAGACGAAGCGCTTGTCCTGGGCAAAGACCGGCTTGTGATAAGGACTTTGCGGGTCGAGCCAGAATTCCAGCATGCCGCGTGGGCAATGGAAGGCGCCGGGGATGCGGCCGTCGCGCTGCAATTCGCGGATGTCGCGGATGTCGACCAGCACCACGTCGTTGCGGCCGGCGAGCTTGATCGCCTCCTCGGTCGGCAGCGTTTCGATTTCGCGCTCGGCGGCCTCGATCAGCGCCTTGTATCCGGTGGTGATGGTCTGCGGCATAGGCGCTCCCGCGGTCATGGTGGCAGAGCCGACGCGGCGGCTCAAGCCAGCGGTCGCAGGCATTCGGCAATGCCGGAAGCGCGGATCAGCCCCCGGCGCGAAAGGTCAAGCCATCCCCATCAATACGGCGATAACGGCAACGACCAGCACCGCAATGCTGGCGGCGAGCACGGTAACGATACGCTCGCCCCAATTCGCGCGCAGGCGAATGGTGTCGGTCAGCGGCAGCCTGCCCGTGGCGTTGTATTCGGCGCTTTGCGAATAAATATTGCGGCTATCGAGCGACATGAGGCCGATCCCCCTTCAAGGTGGCATGGCACCATTGATGGCGCACGAATACGCAACACACGCCGGGCGGCGAATCGCCCAGACAAGCGATGATAGCATCCGTCAGGGATCCGGCAGAAACGTACTGGTACGCCCGGTCAACCAATAGGCCACCAAGCCCAGCCACTCGTGGGCGGCGGTGTCGGCGCTGTTCAGGCCCATGACCAGGGACGGCGACAGCGAAAAGTCGACGTGCTTCTTCGTGTGCCAGTCGACGGGATAGGCTTCGACCGCAAAGCCGACACGGCGAAAGCAGCCGACCGCGCGCGGCATGTGCCAGGCCGACGTCACCAGCAGCCAGCGCTCGCCCGGTTTCGGTTGTGCGATCTCCTTGCTGAAGAGTGCATTCTCTTCGGTATTGCGCGAGCGGTTTTCCAACTGCACGCGGCCCCGCGGAACGCCGAAATCGTCGAGCAAGGGGGCGACAAAATCGGCTTCTGCCGGCCCGCCCGGAATGAGCGACCCGTTGCCGCCGGAAAAGATGATGCGCGCTACCGGGAATTGGCGCGCCAGCCTGGCGATGGCGATCACGCGGTCGGCCGCCTCGCCGACAACAGGCACACCGCGCTCCAGGGAAAGCACCGGATTGATAGTGCCGCCGAGCACGATGATTCCATCCGGTGCGCCGCGCGCCGGATCCCAAGGCGGAAAACGGCGCTCGAGCGCGTTGAAGAGGAGATTGCCGACCGGAAACACGCCGAGCAGGAGCAGAAGAGTGAGGCAGGTCACGGCGATACCTGCGCCGGTGCGCCGGTAGCGCGTCGCCGTCAGCGCAAGGCCGATGAGTCCGGCAATGATCAGCAGATTGGAAGGCAGCAGAAGAAAGGCGATTGTCTTGGAGAGAACGAAGAACATCAGCGTTTCTTCTTCCACTCCTCGTAGCGTTTCTTGTTTTCGTCGTTGGGCGGATAGAGGCCGGGAAGCTTGGCGCCCTTCTCCACTTCCTGCACCAGCCAGCTTTCCAGAAGCTCGTGCTCGGCACCCTCGCCGGAGACGAAATCGGCAAGCGCCGCCGGGATCACCACCGCGCCATCGTCATCGGCGACGACAATGTCGTCCGGGAAAATGGCGCAGCCGCCGCAGCCAATCGGTTCGTTCCAGCCGACAAAGGTGAGCTGATTGACGCTCGCCGGCGCAGCAACGCCGGCGCACCAGACCGGCAGCCCGGTCGCCAACACACCGTGCTTGTCGCGCATGACGCCGTCGGTGATCAGCGCGGTGACGCCGCGCTTGACCATGCGCATGCACAGGATGTCGCCGAAAATTCCGGCACCGGTGACGCCCATGGCGTCGGCGACGACGATGCAGTTTTCCGGCATGGCCTCGATGGCACCGCGGGTCGAGATCGGTTTCGACCAGCTCTCCGGCGTCGCCAGATCCTCGCGTACCGGCACAAAGCGCAGCGTAAAGGCCTTGCCCACCACACGCTTGCCGGCAAAGCCGAGCGGCATGGCGCGGGCCATCCAGGAATGACGAATGCCTTTCTTCAGCAGCATCGTGGTGATGGTGCCGGTGGTGACGTTGCGCAGCGTGTCCAGCGTCGCGTTCATGGCGTGTCCATTTCAAGCGCTAGGCCGCAGTGACTCCGAGCCGCTGGTCGCGGCGACGAAGATAGGCGATCAGTGGAAGCGAGAACAGCACCATCCAGACCTTGCCGATGATCTGCCCCGGCAGAAATTCGAGCGAGCCGAAGGCAAGCCAGAGAAATACGATTGAATCGATCACGAGGCCGGCGAAGCCCGAGGCTGCGACGGCAAGGACCAGCCGCCGGCGCGCGAGTGGCGTATAGACGGTGAAATCGGTGAGCTCCGACACCAGAAAAGCGGTCGCCGATGCCATCACTAAGGCTGCGGGCGCCAATGCGGCCGAAATCGCCGCGCCGACGGCGATCGCGGCAAGACCGAATTCGATACCCAGCCGCCGCTGCACCAGATCGCGCAGCACCAGCGCCGCGCCGATCATCAGCACGCCGGACGGCGCCATGATGCCGGGCGCCACGGGCACCAGGCACGGACTATTGGCACCGCAGCTCTCGCCCACATGCCCGATCATCCAGTTGGCGGCCGGGATGGTCAGACAGAACAGCGTCAGAAAGATGCCGCCCTCGATATTTTTCCGCCATTCATTACGCATCATTGTCACTTCTTCCCTTGACGAATTTCTCATAGCCCGCCGCCCGCAGCTTGCAGGCGGGGCATTCGCCGCAGCCGCGGCCCCACGGATGCGGCGCACGGTCGCCCAAGTAACAGCTATGGGTCTCCTCGACAACGAGTTTGAGCAGAGCCTTGCCGCCGATGTCCTCGGCCAAAGCAAATGTCGCGGCCTTGTCGATCCACATCAGCGGCGTATCGATGACGAAGCGCTTGTCCATGCCGAGGCCGAGCGCGACCTGCATGGCCTTGATGGTATCGTCGCGGCAGTCGGGATAGCCGGAATAGTCGGTCTCGCACATGCCGGCGACGAGGTGCCTGGCGCCGCGCCGATAGGCGAGCGCGCCGGCAAAGCAGAAAAAGATGAGGTTGCGGCCGGGCACGAAGGTCGTCGGCAAGCCGCTGTCGGCGATGTCGATGGCGGTCTCGCGCGTCAGCGCCGTGTCGGAGATGGCGGCGAGCGCATCGAGCCGCACCATATGGTCATCGCCAAGCCGCGCCTTCCAATCATCGC
>DATJYA010000069.1:0-2673 GCA_035499835.1 Pseudolabrys sp. | reverse complement strand
GGCGCCTGATGAAGAAACCGGACACGCCGTTCCCGCGTCACTGGCTCTATTACATCGTGCTCAAATTCGCGGTGCTCGCCGGCGCGGCGGGACTCGCGCTCTATCTCTTTTACCGGATGTGACGATGGAACTGCAACGCCACCATATCGTGCTCGGTGTCATCGCGCTCGTCGTCGCGGTCGCGTTGGCGGCCAACTATTACCTGTGGTGAGCGCGATGGCGAAGGAGCGGCTCTATCTGTTCGATACGACGCCTTCTTTCTCCCTCCCCCCTTGTGGGGGAGCGTTGGGGAGGAGGGTAAGTTGGAAGTCTGGCATCCGCGAAATCACCCCCCTCCCGCCCGCCGACGCTGACGCGTCGACGGTCGACCTCCCCCACAAGGGGGGAGGTAAAGAAAGGGGAGCACGGCTGTGAAGGAACGTCTCTACTTGTTCGATACGACATTGCGCGACGGCGCGCAGACCAACGGCGTCGACTTCACCCTCGCCGACAAGCTGGCGATCGCGCGCCTGCTCGACGATCTCGGCATCGACTATGTCGAAGGCGGCTACCCCGGCGCCAATCCGACCGACACCGAATTATTCGGCGAGGCCCGCGGCCTCAAGACCAAGTTCACCGCCTTCGGCATGACGCGGCGGCCGGGCCGCTCGACCGCCAACGATCCGGGCCTTGCCGCGCTGCTCGAGGCCAAAGCCGATGCCATCTGCTTCGTCGCCAAGGCCTGGGATTTCCACGTCCGCGTGGCGCTGGAAACGACGGAAGAGGAAAACATCGCCTCGATCCGCGACAGCGTGCGCGCGGCCAGGCAGAAGGGCCGGGAAGTGCTGCTCGACTGCGAACATTTCTTCGACGGCTACAAGGCCAATCCGCAATACGCGCTGGCCTGCGCCAAGGCGGCCTTCGACGAAGGCGCGCGCTGGGTGGTGCTCTGCGACACCAATGGCGGTACGCTGCCGCACGAGGTGGAAGCAATCGTCGGCGCGGTGGTGAAGACGATCCCCGGCGACCACGTCGCCATCCATGCCCATAACGACACCGAGCAGGCGGTGGCCAATTCGCTCGCCGCCGTGCGCGCCGGCGCCCGCCAGATCCAGGGCACGCTCAACGGCCTCGGTGAGCGCTGCGGCAACGCCAATCTCGTCTCCATCATCCCGACGCTGAAGCTCAAGCCGGAATTTTCCGGCCGCTTCGACATCGGCGTTTCCGAAGCGCAGTTGAAAAAACTGGCGCAGGCCTCGCACATGCTCGACGAGCGGCTCAACCGTGGCTCCGACCGTTACGCGCCCTATGTCGGCGAAAATGCCTTCGCCACCAAGGCCGGCATTCATGCCTCCGCGATCGCCAAGGAGCCGGCGACCTACGAGCACGTCGCGCCGGAAAGCGTCGGCAACCGCCGCAAGGTGCTGGTCTCCGAGCAGGCCGGCCGCTCGAACGTGCTCGCTGAGCTCGAGCGCATCGGTATCAAGGTCGGCAAGGATGACCGGCGCATCACGCGTCTGCTCGAGCTGGTCAAGGAGCGCGAGACCATCGGCTATGCCTACGAGGCGGCGGACGCCTCCTTCGAGCTCTTGGCGCGGCGCACGCTCGGCACCGTGCCCAATTATTTCGACGTCACCCAGTTCGACATCAATGTCGAGCAGCGCAACAATGCCAAGGGCGAGCGCGTCACCGTGACCATGGCGGTGGTCAAGGTCAAGGTCGGCGACGACAACATGATCTCGGCGGCGGAAGGCAATGGCCCGGTCAACGCGCTCGATCTGGCGCTGCGCAAGGACCTCGGCAAATACCAGAAATACATCGACGGCCTCACGCTCACCGACTATCGCGTGCGTATCCTCAATGCCGGCACCGAGGCGGTGACGCGCGTGCTGATCGAAAGCGAGGACGAGAACGGCGAGCGCTGGACCACGATCGGCGTCTCGCCCAATATCATCGACGCCTCGTTCCAGGCGCTGATGGATTCGATCGTCTACAAACTGGTGAAATCCGGTGCGCCGGCATGATCGACCATGTCTCCATCGCCGTGCGCGATCTTGGCCGTGCCGCGCGCTTCTACGAGCCGGTGCTCGCCAGCCTCGGCATGAAGAAGCTGCGCGAATGGCCGGATGCGGCAATCGGCTTCGGCAGGGACTATCCGGAATTCTGGCTCAACAGGCGCAGCGGGATGGCGCCGGTGGCCGAGGACAGCGGCCTGCATATCTGTCTGCGCGCCCGCGAGCAGGCGGCGGTCGACGGTTTCTATGCGGCCGCGCTCGCCGCCGGCGGATCCTCCGACGGCGCGCCGGGTTTCCGCAAGCACTACAGCGACAATTACTATGCCGCCTTCATCCGCGATCCGGACGGCAACCGCATCGAGGCGGTGACGTTTGTGAAAGCGGGCTAGACTACAGCCGGTCGACGTCGGCGCCGGTCATCGCCTTGGCCGATTCCGGTACGCCTTCCGCCGCCTTTTGCAGCATCGGAAGGATGTGCTCGACCGTGTCGGCCACCAGCAGGTCGAAATTCAGGTCGCCGCGGATGAATTCCAGTTTTTTCATGTGATCGAGCAGGGCGCAGAGCGGCTCCCAGAAATTCTTGATGTTGGCGAGCAGCACCGGCTTCTTGTGGCGGCCAAGCTGCACCCAGGTCATCTGTTCGACGATCTCCTCGAGTGTGCCGACGCCGCCGGGCATG
>DATJYA010000068.1:0-5159 GCA_035499835.1 Pseudolabrys sp. | reverse complement strand
GCGACGGCAAATTGCGGCCGAGATCGGCTAAGGTCGCGGCATCATGGCTCGCCGGGATCGCCGACCGAGTTCTGCCCACGACATCTTGCGGCTGCCGCGGCTCCCGCGGCCGTTGTTGTATGCCGCCATCGCCGCGCTGGCGTTGCTGCTCGCCCCCTACGTGGTGACGCCGTTCTATGCCCTCGGCCGGCCGGTCTCGACGGTGATGCTGTGGCGCGCGCTCGTGGGCGAGCGGGTCGTCCGCGATTATGTGCCGTTGTCGCGAATTTCGCCGCTGCTCACGCGCGCGGTGATCATCGCCGAGGACGGCCGCTTTTGCACCCACCATGGCGTCGACATCGCCGAAATCCGCGAGGCGATCAGCGAAGCCGACGACCTCGGCGACATGCGCGGCGGCTCGACCATCACCCAGCAGGTGGCCAAGAACCTGTTCCTCTGGCCCGGCCGCAGCTATATCCGCAAGGCGCTGGAATTCCCGCTGGCACTATGGATCGACCTGGTGCTGTCGAAACGGCGAATCCTGGAAATTTATCTCAATGTCGCCGAATGGGGCCCCAACGGCGAATTCGGCGTCGAGGCCGGCAGCCGCTATGCCTTCGGCAAGCCGGCGCACGACCTCACGGCCTACCAGGCGGCGCTGCTGGCCGCCGTCCTGCCCAACCCGCTCGACCGCAACGCCCACAGGCCGGGGCCAGGGCTGCGGCGGCTGGCCGGCCTCTATGTCGCCCGGGCGTCACGCTCGCCCGCCGTGGCAGCCTGCCTGCGGGAAAAGCGCTGAGTCTTGCCCCTAGCCTTGACGCCGCGCATCCTCTATAAGCCCGGCTCCAAACCGACATTGCGATTTCGCTAGGAGTTCCCGCCCATGGCTGTGCCAAAAAGAAAAACCTCGCCGTCGAAGCGCGGCATGCGCCGCTCCGCCGACGCGCTGAAGCGGCCGGCCTATGTCGAGGACAAGGATTCCGGCGAACTGCGCCGGCCGCACCACGTCGACCTGAAGACCGGCATGTACAAGGGCCGTCAGGTTCTCAAGGTGAAGACCGAGGCCTGACGCAGCGGCGCGCGGGCGCATGATCCCGAACAACGGCTCCCGGTTTCCGGGCAAGATCATGCGCCACCGAAAATGAGCCGCGACTTCCAGCTTCCCGGCCGCTCACCCGTCATCGCCTGCAACGGCATGGCGGCGACCTCGCATCCATTGGCGAGCCTCGCCGCACTCGACGTGCTGCGCGCGGGCGGCAATGCCGCCGACGCCGCGGTCACCGCCTGCGCCACGCTGTGCGTCGTCGAGCCGCACATGACCGGCATCGGCGGCGACTGCTTCGTCATGCTGGCAAGGCCCGGACAGCCGGCCTGGGGCTACAACGGCTGCGGCCGCTCCGCGGCGAGGGCGTCCGCCGACGCCTTGCGCGCGCGAGGCCTGCGCGAGATCGGAACCTCGATCCACGCCGTGACCGTGCCCGGCGCGGTCGAAGCCTGGGAGGCGACGCTCAAGGCGCACGGCACCATCGGCCTTGATCGCGCGCTCGCGCCGGCGATTGAATACGCCGAGCGCGGCTTTCCGATTGCCGCGCGCGTCGCCTTCGACTGGGCGCGATTCGTTCCGCGTCTGAGGAACGATGCCGGCTCCGCCAGATATTATCTGTTCAACGGCGCCGCGCCCAAGGAAGGCGACGTCATCAGGCTGCCGGCGCTGGCGCGGACCTTGAAGGCGATCGCGGCGAAAGGTGCGCGCGCCTTGTACGAAGGCGAGATCGCTGACGACATGGCGGCAACGCTGGCCGCGCACGGCTCGCTGATCGCGGTGGAGGACATCGCCGCCCACAAGGGCGAAGTCGTTGCGCCGATTTCCACCAATTACCGCGGCCTCGATGTCCTCGAATTGCCGCCGAACGGGCAAGGCCTCACCGCGCTGGTCATGCTCAACATCCTCGAAACCTTCGACATGAAGTCACTCGAGGCGCTGGGACCCGACCGCTTCCATCTGATGCTTGAAGCCGCGCGCATCGGATTTGCCGTGCGCGACACCCACATCGCCGAGCCGAAGGCGATGCGCATCGATGCCGCCAGGCTCATCGACAAGTCATGGGCGAAGGCACTCGCCATGAAGATCGATCCGGCCAGGCGCGTGCCGTTACCGACCGCGCCGACGCCGGGAAACGAAACGACCTACATCTCGGTCGTGGACAAGGACCGCATGGCGGTGTCGTTCATCAATACGCTCTATTCGAATTTCGGCCACGGCCTGTGCACCGAGAAGAGCGGCATCATGTTCACCAATCGCGGCGCCTGCTTCACGCTCGAGCCGGGTCATCCGAACGAAATCGGCTCGAGCAAGCGGCCGATGCACACCATCATTCCGGCGCTTGGCCTGCGCGGGGGCCGCGTCGATTATTGCTTCGGCGTCATGGGCGCGCATTACCAGCCGATGGGGCACGTGCAGATCGTGCTCAACCTCCTCGATTACGGCATGGACGTGCAGCAGGCGATCGAGGCGCCGCGCGCCTTCTTTGTCGGGGAAGATACCGCCGTCGAACGCGGCATGCCGCTTGCGACCATCGAGGGCCTCAAGCAACGCGGACATCATGTCACCACGCCGGAAACGCCGTGGGGCGGCGCGCAGGTGATCAATATCGATTGGGACCGCGGCGTGCTGATCGGCGGCTCGGAGCCGCGCAAGGACGGCTGCGCGCTGGGCTATTAGAAGCCACGGTTCAATTGGCTGCCAATACGTCTGTCCTCTTCTCCGCTATCCCCGGGACAATGCTTGGCAAGCGTTCTGGCAGGTTTACGCTCAGTCGGCAGATCAGCCCGCTCCTCTCAAAAGCCGTCTCGATTGTCCCTCCGAATTGGTCTAGGGCGCGTGTTAGAAGTCGTGTGCCAAATCCCCGATGGCATGGCGCGGTAACAACGGGGCCACCGCTTTCATGCCACTCAAAACTCAGGCGCGCATCGGAAAGCGACCAGGCGATCGATAGCTTGCCGGCCGAGCCGGACAACGCACCATATTTTGCAGCATTAGTAGCAAGTTCATGAACTAGCAGCGTCATTGTCAGCGCCAGTTTCGGATAAAGCAGACAATCCGGCCCATCGATTGAGGCTCGAGTGACATCATATGGTGCAAGTTCTGCGGCAAGGATATCGCGAATATGAGCGCCTTTTCCCTGCGCCGCCATAATTAGGTCGTCGGTGGCAGAGAGCGCACTCAAGCGGCTCAATATCGCATCTCGAAGCGGCGGCTCGTCACGGAGTTGGAAACTTATGATGGATTGAATGGTGGCCAGTTTGTTTTTTAGGCGGTGTGCAAGTTCTTCGACGGCCAGCTTGCGGAAATTCTCTTCATCTTCGAGGCTCTTCTTAAGTCTACGATAGTGCTCTGCCCCCCAAATAATGAGGCTGGACGCAAAAACGTAGGCGACCAGCTTGATTTCCATCCCGGACGTGAGCGGGTGCGGCATAAACGCACTTACAGCAATTATCGCTCCCACCACAGAGGCAAATATGCCAACTCTCAAGCCGCCGACATACGTCGCAAAAAGAATTGCGGGGTAAAAGGCTGCAAAAATAAAAATGTCGATGCTGATGAACGAAAAAACCCAGCGCACGAGACTGGCTATAACGACGAGAATTGTTGCCAGCACATACGCCTCGGCAGACCCCGGCGAAAACTGCTGCCACCTTGCGACGTGATTGCCGGAACTGTGCATGCGACCACCCAACGCACCAATAAACTAATGCGGCCAAGTTCCATCAGTTCCGAAAATTAGCTGAATATTTGCGACCTACCGAAATGGTACGAAAATCAACCGGTTGGCCAACGGCACTTAGGAGCGCGCGATCAACGCATCCGCTGCGCGATAGGCGGCGATCGCTTCGCCGGGCTCGGCGCGGCGGCGCTCACGCGTCTGCGGTAGCTGCTCTCTCGTGGCGATGAGCTGGGCGAGGAACGGCGCCTCGCGGAAGCGCGCCGCGGACTCGTGCGCCGCGGCCGGCTCCAGGGCGACCGGGGCGCGGCTTTCGTTTGCCGGCGCATCGTGCGGCTTCGCGTCGTGCGGCAAGTTGCCGGACGATTGCTGGGCCGAAGGTCTGGTCGCGCTTACGTTCATTGTGCCGTGTCTCATTTCGGGACAGAACGCCCCGCTTCATCATGAGATTGGCAAGCACCGTGCCGCCGGCGGCAACGCCCGCGCCGCGCATCGCGGCAATCGAGTTACCGGGGCTTTTCCGAATTCTTTAACCATTCCCTCTAGTTTGTTGCTTGCCAGTCGCTGTCCATTCAACGCCGGCCGAGGGCGCGGCGTTCCCAAAAAGGGGCGAGCGTGACCCGTATCGACAAACCGGACGCCGCCAGAATCCTCGTTTCCGTGGGCGAGGCCGCCTACGAATGGCATCTCGACAGCGATGCGCTGATCTGGAGCGATAACGCCGTGGCGGTCCTCGGCGCCGACGCGGCCGAGATCGCGAGCGGCCGCGCCTTTGCGCAGCGGGTCCAGGCGGCGAGCGGGCAGAACCGCTTCGAAGCGGTGAGCGGCGCCGCGCAGAGCGACCCCGGGGCCGGCGTTCCCTATCAGATCGAATACGCCTTCTGCCGCGCCGACGGCGGCAAAATATGGATCGAGGATACCGGCCGCTGGTTTGCCGGACCCGACGGCAAGCCAGCGCGGGCCCATGGCGTGGTGCGCGCCGTCAATGAGCGCCACGAGCGTGAGCACGCGCTCATCCAGCTCGCGCATTTCGATCCGCTCACCGGCGAGATGAACCGCGCGCGGCTGATCGAGGTGCTTGGCGGCGTGCTCGACGAAGCGGTCCGCTTCCGCAATTCCTGCGGCTTCTTGCTCATCGCCATCGACCATCTCGGGCGGCTCAACGAAGCCTACGGCTTCGATGTCACCGAACAGGCGATCGCCCAGCTCGCCAAGCGCATCCGGCCGAAGCTGCGCGGCGACGACCGGCTCGGCCGTTTTTCCGGCAACAAGTTCGGCGTCATTCTCAAGACCTGCACGCCCGAGGAATTGGCGGTCGCCGCCGAGCGCCTGCTCGCCGCCGTGCGCGACGAGCCGATGGAGACCAATGCCGGGCCGGTGGCGATCACCGTGACCATCGGCGGCGTCACCGCGCCGCGCCATGCCCGCACCGTTCCCGAAATCCTCACCCGCGCCCAG
>DATJYA010000067.1:0-5632 GCA_035499835.1 Pseudolabrys sp. | reverse complement strand
TGGAGCGACCGCATCAGGTTCATTCGCGACAAAGGCCTCGCCGCCCTCGTCGACGCGAATATGGAGCGCTGGTTCACCAAGGGCTTCCGCGAGCGCGCGCCGCAGACCATGGAACGCATGACCGGCATGTTCCTCGGCTGCGATCTCGACGGCTACATCGCCTGCGTCGAGGCCGTGCGCGACATGGACTTCCGCGCCAGCAATCCGGGCGTCACCACGCCGACTTTGGTCATCGTCGGCACGCAGGACCCGGCGACGCCGCCGTCGTTGGGCGAGACGATCGCGCAGCAGATCAAGGGCGCCAGGCTGGTCGCCCTCGACGCCGCGCATATCTCCAATGTGGAAACGCCGAAGGCCTTCACCGAGGCGGTACTGAATTTCCTGCAATAGCGCCCGGGCGCCGACGATCCCGCGGTGGAACCGCATCGATCCGCTGCATTTGCGTCGCCTTTGCCCGCGCCGCCGCAGCGCGCGCTTATTAAGCCGTCATAAAAACAAGCGTCTGTGAATAGGCTCTGCCGGGCGCGGTGTTAGATTAGCGGCACCATGTCGGCGGACATGGCCGCAACAGGTAATTGGCTTTGCGCTAACGGCTTCGAGGGAACCGTCATGATCTCCATCACCGTCAACGGACAGGCTCACGAGCTCGATATCGAGCCGGAAACGCCGCTGCTCTGGGTCATCCGCGACGAGATCGGATTGACCGGCACCAAATTCGGCTGCGGCATCGCGCAATGCGGCGCCTGCACCGTGCACGTCGACGGCGAGGCGACGCGCTCCTGCAGCATCCAGGTCGGCGACGTCGCCGGCAAGCGCATCACCACCATCGAGGGCCTGTCGCCTGACAGCAAGCATCCGGTGCAGCAGGCATGGCTCGTCGAGGACGTGCCGCAATGCGGCTATTGCCAGTCGGGTCAGATCATGGCCGCGGCGGCGTTCCTCAAGGAGCACCCGCAGCCGAGCGACGCCGACATCGACGCCAATCTCACCAATATCTGCCGCTGCGGCACCTACGTCCGCATTCGCCGCGCCATCCATCGCGCCGCGGCGCTGATGAAGACTTGAAGGAGGGCGCCATGAACGAGATCGTCAAGTCGTCCCTCACCCGCCGTCAGTTCGTCACCGCATCCGCTTCCGCCGCAGGCGGGCTTGCCATCGGCGTCGCGCTCTCGCCATTCGCCAAGGCCGCGAGCATCGGCACGCAGCCCTGGGTCGAGGACAACGCGGCCAACGAGATCAACGCCTTCCTGGTGATCGACCCGGACGGCGGCATTCTCATCCGCTCGCCGCACAACGAAATGGGCCAGGGCGCCATCACCGCGCTGCCGATGATCGTCGCCGAAGAGCTCGAATGCGACTGGTCGAAGGTGCGCGTCGAATACGCTTCGGCGAGCCGCAACCTGCGCGACCACGGCGTCTATGGCGACATGGTCACCGCCGGCAGCCGCGGCGTGCGCACCTCGTGGCAAATGCTGCAGCAGGCCGGCGCCAGCGCCCGCGAGCGCCTGATCGCCGCCGCGGCGCAGCGCTGGGCCGTGCCGACGCGTGAATGCGAAGCGGTAAATAGCAAGGTCGTGCACAAAGCGAGCGGCCGCTCGCTCGATTACGGCGCGATTGCCGCCGCCGCGGCGAAGATTACGCTCGACAAGGAGCCGGCGATCCGCACGCCGGACAAGTTCAAGCTCATCGGCAAGACGCTGCCGCGGCTCGACACGCCGCTGAAGATCAACGGCACGGCGAAATTCGCCATCGACACCAAAGTCCCCGGCATGGTCTATGCGGCGATTGCCGCCTGCCCGGTCGCCGGCGGCAAGCTCAAAAGCGTCGACGAGGCCCCGGCCCTCGGCCGCCGCGGCATCCTCAACGTCGTCAAGCTCGACGACGCGGTCGCGGTCGTCGCCGACCGTTTCTGGCGCGCCAAAGAGGCGCTTGCCCTGCTCAAGCCGGAATGGGAGACCGGCGCAGCCGGCAAGACCGACAGCGCGCAATTCGCCAAGCTCTATCGCGACACGCTCGACGGCCCGATGGTGAGGGCGCGCAGCGAAGGCGACGTCGACGAGGCCTTCGCCAGGACGGCGTCCGCCGGCGGCAAGGTGATCGAAGCCCTTTACGAAGCGCCGCACGCCGCGCACGCGCAGATGGAGCCGCTCAACGCCACCGCGCGTTTCGACGGCGACAGGCTCGAGATCTGGGTCGGCACGCAGATTCCGATGGGCGCGCTGCGCCTTGCCGCGGCGACGTCCGGCCTGCCGGCCGAGAACATCACCATCCACAATTGTTTCCTCGGCGGCGGCTTCGGCCGCCGCGGCAGCAACGACGAGATGCGCCAGGCGATCCTTGTCGCCAAGCAGATCGGCAAACCGGTCAAGCTGCTGTGGACGCGCGAAGAGGACATGACTCACGACCGCTACCGGCCGCAGGCCGCGGTGCGGATGCGGACCGCGCTGTCGCACGATGGCGTCCCCGTCGCCTTCGATGCCCGCATCGCCGTCGGCTCGATCCAGTATTCGAGCGGCATGCGCAGTTCCAACAGCGGCCTCGAGCCGCAGGCCACCGAGGGCATCGCCAACACCAACTACCGAATTCCTAACCTGCGCGTCGGCTGCATGATGAAGAACACCCACATCCCGGTGGGCTTCTGGCGTTCGGTCGGCTCCTCGCAGAACGCCTTCTTCATGGAGAGCTATGTCGACGAGCTCGCGCACGCGGCGGGCAAGGACCCCTATCACTTCCGCCGGGCGCTGCTCGCGCACCGGTCCGACTTTATCGACGTGCTCGACAAGATCGCCGACAAGGGCGATTGGGGCAAACCGCTGCCCAAGGGAAAGGGCCGCGGCATCGCCATCCACGAATGCTACGGCACCATCGTCGGCCAGGTTGCCGAAGTCACGATGAGCCCGAAAGGCGAAGTGCGCGTCAACCGCGTCGTCGCCGGCGTCGATTGCGGACACGCCGTCAATCCGGGCATCGTCGAGGCGCAGATCCAGGGCGGCATCATCTTCGGCCTGTCGGCCGCGCTCTACGGCGACCTCACCATCAAGAACGGCGCCATCGAGCAGAACAATTTCGACCAGTACCAGATGGTGCTGCTTGCCGACACGCCGAAGATCGACGTCTATCTCACATCGTCCGGCGGCAAGAAGTGGGGCGGCATCGGCGAGCCGGGAACGGCGCCGACCGCGCCCGCGGTCGCCAACGCCGTCTTCGCGGCAACCGGCATTCGCGCGCGCTCGCTGCCGCTGAAGAACGTGAGGCTCGCCGGCCCGGCTTGATCGCCCACGGCGTCGCGCCGGCCCGCTACTGCCCGCCGGCGGCGACGCTGAACGATGGCGCCACGTCTTGCGATGCCGGGCCGCCGAGCGCGAGAATCAGCGCGTGAACGCAATCGGCCCAGGCGCGTGGACGATAGTCGGAGCGCAAGCGGGCCTCCTTTGCCGCGACGTGGTCGGCGTCGAGCAGCAGCTTTTCGATCTTGGCCAGCGCATCCTCGTCATCCGCCGGGTCGAAATAATCGATAAAATCGCCGCCGATCTCCCGGCACGGCGCGATGTCCGACGCGGCACAGAGCTTGCCATGGATCAGGCTTTCGGCGATCGGCAGCCCCCACCCCTCGGACAGGCTGGGAAAGACGGTGAACAGGCAGGACCGATAGGCTTCACGCAGTTCGACGTCCGACATGCCGGTCATGATCCTGATCTTGCCGTCCAGATAATTGGCCGCCGCGAGTTCGGCCAACAGGTCATCCACCAGCCATCCGAGCCTTCCGGCAAACACCAGGGTCGGCACGGCGTCGGCGCCGTGACGCTCGATCAGCCGCCGCCACACCCTGACCAGCAGCCGATGGTTCTTGCGGATTTCGATCGTCGAAACGAAAAGCACAAAACGATCGGGAAAGGACGATTCCATGTGCTTGCCGGCCAGCGGCCGGTCGCTGAGACCGGCGCCCGGCTCCAGAGTCTCGACAGGCGGCAGCGTATATTCCGCGTCGGCGGCCGAGCTGAGCAAAGCGTCGCGCGAGTGCTTCGATACCGTGAATATCGTGTCGGCCGTCGGAATCGCTTGCTCGAGCCACGCCCTGAATTTGGCGACGTGCCATTGCTCGACGAAGGATTCGTTCTGCAGCGGAATGAGATCGTGAAGCAGGAAGGAGAATTTGATCCCGAGCTGCCGCTTCGCCTCGCCGATATGCCGCATGTAATCCGGGATCGCCCAAGAGGCGCCAAGCGAGACGACGATGTCGCCGGGCCGCGCGTGCTGCTCGAACCTGCGATGCGGCATCTTGATGTCGACGATATCGCGCAGCGCCGTCTTGAATATGCGAAAGAAAAACCGCGGATGGCGAAGCATCGTCACCGCCAGGTTGAAAACGTCATTCCACACATGCGCAGGCGCCCAGATATTCGTCCACGGGGCATTCTTGCCGGGCGGATCGCGGTAGGCCGAGACGATGGCGTCAAAATCGATCGGGGTGAGCTTCTTGGTATAAACGCTGAGCCGGCAGAAGCGGGCGCGTCCGGCCGCGCCGTACAACCGCTCGGCTTCGGTCAGGATTTCGAGCGAGACACGCTGCAGCCCGGTCGGGTTGTCGAAGTGATCGAAATAGCGAAGGAAGTCCTCGACCTCGAACCAGATGACCGGTTCGCGATCCCCCCGGGCCGGCCGGCGCCGCCGCATGGGGTCGCCGGTGGTCGTTACGCCGGCGGTTTTCGACTGTTTGGGCGTGCGCCCGAACACCAACGGCGAATGCCACAAAGCCGTTCGCATGCAATAACCGAAGTGCCAAGCCGCAAGCGCAAACGGGGGGCGCGCCGAGCGATGTCCTTTGAGAAATGTCCCCCGTCGCATTGAATAGAAGGACCAAGGGGGGATCAATAGGGTGGCCTCGCAATGATGCCGTTGTGTGCGCAAACGGCCACGGCGGCTCTTTGCCGATACTCCGCGGCGGCGGTATAAGGCCTGCGCTCAAGGACGCAGCCGGCCGGCCGTCGGTTGCATGTCTTGATTTCATTTCTGCCCACACGACCCAATGGACGAGAAGGACCGCTACGACCAAGGCATGGCCAGGCGCCGCAAGGTGCTCGGCGGCGCATGGGTCGATCGGGCCAACGCGCGCAAGAGCGCTTTCAACGCGGAATTCCAGGATTTCATTACCCGCGCCGCCTGGGGCGAGATCTGGACGCGGCCGCATTACGACGAGCGCACCCGCCGCGTGCTGGTCATCGGCACCATGATCGCGCTCGGCCAATGGGACGAGTTCCGCCTGCACGTACGCGCGGCGCTGGCCGAGGGCGGCTTTTCCCAGGACGACATCAAGGAAGTGATCCTGCAGCAGGCGATCTATTGCGGCGTGCCCGCCGCCAACCACGCCTTCAAGGAAGCCGCCGAGGTCATCGCCGAGCTCGATAAGGCAAAGTAGCGCAGCTCAGGCGACGGCCAGTTCCAGCGCGACGTCGTCGCCGGCGGCGATGCCGAGCCCCTCGCCCAGTTGCCGGCGCACCCGGCGCAAGGCGTTTTCGGCGATGCGCGCATCGATCGCGGTGCGGATCAGGTCGGGCACCTGCGACGGCTTCTTCAGCACCGAGCGCATGACGGCGAGAACGTCCGGCGCGCCATCCGGGCGCAGCCCGACCGC
>DATJYA010000066.1:0-2468 GCA_035499835.1 Pseudolabrys sp. | reverse complement strand
TGGTCGGGCCGAACATGCCGGCATAGGCCGCGCGTTTCATCGTGACAGCCATATTTTGTCCTCGCAATTATCAACAGCTTTCCGAAGGCTCTTGCGCATGCCAGCGATGCGGCTACCCTCCACGTCCAGGTCACTCATGCTCGGCTCCGCCGGACACGGATGGCCGCCAAGGTTGGAGTGAGTTCGAGACGTGGGTGCGGTTCGCCGCATTTGTGGCTCAACTTGCCGGCTCTGGCTCTCAGTAACTGGGTACGGCGGCGCCGGCCAAGGCTGGCGTGCCGGAGATGGATCCGAGAGCTTGTAACGGGTGGACGACGGTCCGCCCGTTATGGCTTTTGGGAACCCGCTCATAGATTGCGCCCGTCGAATCTTTTCACCGTCAGCGAATCCGGATCGACGCCGTCGAGGCAGCGGACGTTGATGGCGACAACATCGGCGCCGTCGCCCGGTCGCTTGCCGCGCGCGAACGACTCGATGCCGCAAGTCGAGCAAAACAAATGCTGGACCGCTTTCTTGTTGAACAAATACTCGCTCGTGGCGTCCTCGCCGGCGAGCAGCTTGAAATCGGCGGCCGGCGCGAAGGCCAGCAGCGTGCCGAGCTTGCCGCAGCGCGAGCAGTTGCAGGACATGACTGTGCCCAATTCGAGCGCGACTTCGTAGCGCACGTTCCCGCACTGGCAGCCGCCCTGATAGGTTTGCGTCATCGCGGCATTCCCGATCGTTAAAGCTTGCCCATCACGTCCTGGCGGAAGCCGTAGATCGTCTTCTTGCCGGCGAGCGCGACGAGGCGCACCTCGCGCGTCTGCCCCGGCTCGAAGCGCACCGCCGTACCGGCCGCGATATCAAGTCGCATGCCGCGGGCGCGTCTGCGGTCGAACTTCAGCGCCGGATTGGTCTCGAAGAAATGATAGTGCGAGCCGACCTGGATCGGCCGGTCGCCGGAATTGGCGACGGTGAGCGTCACCGTCTTGCGTCCGGCGTTGAGCGCGATGTCGCCGTCCTTGATGAACAGTTCGCCGGGGATCATGAGAGCACCCCGGATGCAAGGCCGACGCCGATAGCCACGCAGACAATGCCGCCCGCGCGCACCAGGCCGCGCAGATGCGCGCGGGCAAGGCCGAGCGCCATGGCGATGCCGACGAGATGCAGCGTTGCGCTCGCCAGCGCAAAGCCCGCCATATATTCAAGGCCGCTCACCGTTTCCGCCACTTCGCTGCCATGAGCGTGACCGTGGAACAGCGCGAACAGGCCGACAACGGCGGCGCCCGCCCACACCGGAAGGTCGACCGCCAGCGCCACCAGGATGCCGATGGCGACAACGGAGGCGAGAATCGCCGGCTCGACATAGGGCAGCGACACATGCGCCATGCCGAGCGCCCCGCCGGCGAGCATGATGCCGACAAACGTCGCCGGCCAGACCCACAAGGCGCGGCCGCCTTTAAGCGCCGCCCACAGGCCCACCGCTGCCATCACCGTGATGTGGTCGAGCCCGGTCAGCGGGTGCGCGATACCGGCGGCGAAGGACGCCGTTGCGCCGACGCCGACATGGGCAAAGGCGGGAGCCGGCGCGAGCAGCGCGGCGGCAAAGATGAGAAGCCTGCGGTTCATGATGCTGCCTTTCAGCGGATCGGTTGGTGCACGGTGACGAGCTTGGTGCCGTCGGGAAACGTCGCCTCGACCTGGATGTCGTGGATCATCTCGGGAATGCCGTCCATGACCTGCGCGCGCGAAAGCACCAGAGCGCCCTTCTGCATCAGCTCGGCGACGCTTTTGCCGTCGCGCGCGCCTTCGAGGATGAAATCGGTGATGAGCGCGACCGCTTCGGGATGATTGAGCTTGACGCCACGCTCGAGGCGGCGGCGCGCCACCATCGCGGCCATAGCGATGAGCAGCTTGTCCTTTTCGCGGGGGGTTAAATTCATTGTCGCCTTATCCTGTTGCGCATGATCGTATCTGAACTCCGGTGTCCACTTTTTGCGATCACGCGCTAGTGGGTCCACAGCCGCGGCAGTGGCTGTTCCAGCGCTGCGAGCAGCGCGACGAGATCGTGGCGCAGCGCGGCGCCATCTTTGGCGCAGAGCCGCGCCACCGCAATGCCGTTCCAGGCGGAGATGCCGACCTCGCCGGCGAATTGCGCCTCGAGCGCGCGGACCGCGGCCAAAGTCGCCTCGCCGCCCGGCGCCACCAGCACGGTGGCGATGGCGATGCCGCCGGCCGCCACGGCTGGGCATGCGAGCCTTTCGGCGATGGCGCCGTCGAGCCGCACGCTCTCGGCAAAGACCAGCCGGCCGCCGCGGCGCAGCCGCCAGCGGTCGGCGAGGAGCCCCTGCTCCACCGTCTCGCCCATGGCGGCGCGGCCGAACACCAGCGCTTCCGCCACCACCAGCGAGGCGCTTGCGGCAAGATCGATGTCGATGCGGCGCGACAGCCGCGCCCGGTCGAACAGAATCGTTTCCTGCGGCAGCCAG
>DATJYA010000065.1:0-2338 GCA_035499835.1 Pseudolabrys sp. | reverse complement strand
GAGGTCGCGGTCGTAACGTTCGGCCCAGACCTGATTGCCGGTCTCGGCCTCGGCCAGTTGCGCGGTCACGCGCACACGGTTGCCGGCCTTGCGCAAGCCGCCTTCGAGCACGTAGCGCACGCCGAGCTCGCGGCCGACCTGTTTGACGTCCACCGCGCGGCCCTTGAAGGAGAACGACGAGTTACGGGCGATCACAAACAGCGACGGGTAGCGGGACAGCGCGGTGATGATGTCCTCGGCGATGCCGTCAGCGAAGAATTCCTGTTCGATGTCGCCGCTCATGTTCTGGAACGGCAGCACCGCAATCGAGGGTTTGTCCGGCTGCGCCAGCGCGGCAATGGTCGGCACGGCCGTGGCCTTGCTCGGGGCCGTGCCGGCGAGGCGTACCCGATAGGCGCGAACCGGTCGCGCGATATTCTTCAACGCCTGCTCGCCCATGTCGTCGAAGGAAAGATCGAGCCGCCCGGCGGCGTCTTCCTGAACGCGCGCCGATACGCAAATGCCGCCGGGTTCGGCCAGCCCCTCGAGGCGAGCGGCGACATTGACACTGTCGCCGAAGATATCGTCCTCTTCGACCGCTACGTCGCCGACGTTGATGCCGATACGGAAGTCGATGCGGTTGTCGGCACCGCCAGCGTTACGCTCGGCCATGCCGCGTTGCCATTCGCAGGCGCAGCGCAGGCCGTCGACGACGCTCGCGAACTCAACAAGGAGTCCGTCGCCCGTGGTTTTGACGATGCGCCCGCGATGTTCGGCGATTGTCGGATTGATCAGACCGGCACGCAGCGCCCGCAGCTCACCGAGCGTGCCTTCCTCGTCGATCCCGATCAGGCGGCTGTAGCCGACCACATCGGCTGCGAGAATAGCGGCCAACCGCCGTTCGACCCGCGCCGCGCCCATGCAATTCGCCCCAATCCAAGAGCGGCCGACTTTACGGTTCGACGGGAGAGGTGTCTATTCGTACCGGCGGACGCGAACAGGAGTTCTTCCATGGAGATCAAGCGAAACGGCTCACGGCCGTCCGGCAAGGGGCCGGCGGATTACTTCACCGGCGCGGTGCGGATCGACCCGTTGATCGAAGCGCCCGACCCGGCGCGGGTTCGCGGCGCCACCGTCACTTTCGAGCCAGCCGCACGGACCGCGTGGCACGTGCACCCGCTCGGGCAGACCCTGGTCGTGATAGCGGGCCTTGGCCGAGTGCAGCGCGAAGGCGGGTCCATCGAGGAAATCCGGCCCGGCGACGTGATCTGGTTCGCGCCTGGCGAGAAGCACTGGCACGGCGCTTCGCCGACCACGGCGATGATGCACATCGCCATCCAGGAATCGCTAAACGGCAAAACCGTCGACTGGATGGAAAAGGTCAGCGACGAGCAATACCGTGGCTGACGGCCGATATTCGTATCATTGCACCGGCGCTGGCCGCGCCAGCGTTACCGGTGTCCCGGCGGCGGATTGCCCATCAAAGCGGCCGTTGGCAAAGGTGAGCTGGCCTAGCTGCTGGCCGCTGTCGTCGTTGATCACCAGCGTTTTCTGGTCCAGCGCCCAACTCCGACTCAGATAGAATTTCTCCGGGCAACCGCCGTCCGGCGACAGCGTGCCTTGCTGCACGCCCGGGGCCCCGTTGAAGTTGATGCCGCAGGTCGGCGCGTTGGGCGCGGCGAGGATCCAGCGGCCGGTCATGACATCCGTCGTCGTCTGCGGTTGAGCCGTTTGATCGTTGACGGTGCCGCAAGCGCCAAGGGCTAGCGCGCACAATGCGACACCGGCAATGCTTTGCACCATCTTTGGCGCGCGCATAGCGCGAGCCTGGACTTACTTCATGGTCGGAATGACGAACTCGGCGCCCTCCTTGGTGCCGGAGGGCCAGCGCGAAGTGACCGTCTTGGTCTTGGTGTAGAAGCGGATCGAGTCGGGTCCGTGCTGGTTGAGGTCGCCGAAGCCGGAGCGCTTCCAGCCGCCGAAGGTGTGATAGGCGAGCGGCACCGGGATGGCGAAATTGACGCCGACCATGCCGACCTGCACGCGGTTGACGAAATCGCGCGCGGTGTCGCCGTCGCGGGTGAAGATGGCGACGCCGTTGCCGTATTCGTGGTCCGACGGCAGTCGCACCGCCTCGTCGTAGTCCTTGGCGCGCACCACCGAAAGCACAGGGCCGAAGATCTCGTCCTTGTAGATCTTCATGTTCGGCTTGACCTCGTCGAACAGACAACCGCCGATGAAATTGCCGTTCTCGTAGCCTTGCAGCTTGAAGCCGCGGCCGTCGACCACCAGCTTGGCGCCTTCCTTGACGCCGGTGTCGATATAGCCGCGCACCTTGTCGAGCAACTGCTTGGTCACC
>DATJYA010000064.1:0-13466 GCA_035499835.1 Pseudolabrys sp. | reverse complement strand
CGTTGCGCCCCGCGCAGCATGGTCATGAACCGCACCTGCTCGTCCGCGACGTCGCGGAAGGCGCCGGTGAAATGCGTCGTTACCGTCAAGGCGCCGGGCTTCTGCACCCCGCGCAGCGACATGCACATATGCTCGGCCTCGATCATCACCGCGACGCCGCGCGGCTTGAGGATCTCGTCAATCGCCGTCGCCACCTGCGACGTCAGATGTTCCTGGGTCTGCAGGCGCAGCGCATAGACGTCGACGAGACGGGCAAGCTTCGACAGGCCGACCACGCGGTCGGTCGGCATATAGGCGACATGCGCCTTGCCGAAGAACGGCATCATGTGATGCTCGCAATGCGAATTGAAGCCGATGTCCTTGACCAGCACGAAGTCGTCGTAGCCGCCGGTCTCGCTGAAGGTGCGGTCGAGCACTTCGGCCGGGCACTCGCGATAGCCTTGATAGATTTCCTCGTAGGCATCGATCACCCGCTTGGGCGTGTCGAGCACCCCCTCGCGCTTGGGATCGTCGCCGGCATAGGCGATCAGCGTACGCACCGCGGCCTCCGCCTCCTCGCGCGAGGGGCGCGGACCCGACGGCGTCGGCGCCGCGCGCACGTGCTCGGAAAGGCCCTGCTTCGGCCAAGTTGCGATCTTGGTATTCTTGACGTCCATGACGCGCCTCTCCGTTCGACCGGCCCACTTGCGGAGCCGGATGTGTCACCGGGGTCGCCGCGCCAGCGACCTACCACAAGGGTAGGCGCAACCACGCCGCATGCCCGATCTGCATGGCGCGAAACCATGCCGGCGCCGAGAACCCCTTCTCGCGCCCTGGGGCCACTCCCTATATATTGCATTGCGCGGCACTGGCAATGTGCGGAAATGGAATAGCGGCAAAACATCAATGCTTAACGAGGTTTACAACGACCGGATCCTCGAACTGGCGGGCAATATCCCCAGACTCGGACGCCTCCCCGCGCCCGACGCCAGCGCCACCGCGCATTCCAAGTTGTGCGGCTCGACCGTCACCGTCGACCTCAAGATGGACGGCCCGGTGGTCACCGATTTCGCCCACGACGTGAAGGCCTGCGCGCTCGGTCAGGCCTCCTCCTCGATCATGGCCCGGCACGTGATCGGCGCCAAGTCCGACGAATTGCGGGCGCTGCGCGAGACGGTGCGCAAGATGCTGAAGGAAAACGGCCCCCCGCCCTCCGGCAAGTGGGCCGACGTTGCCGTGCTCGAGCCGGTGCGCGACTACAAGGCGCGCCACGCCTCCACGATGCTCACCTTCGACGCCGTGGTCTCCGCCATCGACAAGATTGAGGGCAAGGCCAAACAGGCGGCGGAGTAATTGGCCACATCATTGTCACGTGTCCCGGGCGCAGCGCAGCACGAAGTGATGCGCTGCAGACCGGGGACCTTCACAAATTCAGGATTCGACAGGACCCCGGATCAGCGGCGCACCGCTCCACTCGCGTTCCGTGCTGCGCCGCGTCCGGGGAAAGCCGCCCTATTTGGCTGCGGCGAGGCCGCCGATCTTGGCCGCCGACAGGTCGGCGCGGTCGCCGATCGCCTTGGCGCAGCTCGCGGCCAGCCGCGGCAGATTCTGCATCGCCCCGGTATTGCCGAGGCGGATTCCGGTCGACGTGATCGTGCTCCTGGTCGTGACCATCAGCGAATGATTGCCGATGGCGGCGAAGCCGGCAATGAGCGCGGCCGGCACGGTGGCGCTGGCGAAGGTGACGAGCTCGTCGGGGTCCGAATTGCGCTGCGACGACGCGATCTTGAGCGCCGCCGCTTTATTCCCGACGGTGAGCGTAATGTCGGTCAACGCCGTCGGCAGCGGGTGCTCGGCGATGGCGTGCCGGCGCTCGGCATAAGTTATATCGTAGCTGTTCGGCCCGCCGCAGGCGACGCTGAGATCGAAACTGCCGATATCCTCGCCTTCGATGGTCAGCGGATGCCGCCGCGCCAGCACCGCCACCCCCGCGCGGTCGATCATCGCCCAGCGCTGCTCGCTGATCGCCGTCGGCCGCAGGACATTGCCCGACGGCGCGATCTGCGGCGCCACCGTCGACGCCGCCGGCGGCGGCGAGGCCGCGACCGTCATCGGCGCGCGCTCGGCCGGCAGGTCGGTCGCAACATGCATGCGGGCGAGCTCGTCCGCGGTGAGCTGGTGCATCGGCTCCCACGGCGGAATGCGCAACGACAGGTCGAGCATGTCGATCGAGGCGCCCATCTCGACGGTGTATTGCGCGAGACTGCCGATGTCGTGCTGCACCAGCACCAGGTCTTCGGCGGAATAATTCGCCGCCGTCGGGTCGTCGCGGCGGTCGCCGAGCCAGATCTGGTGCACCATCACCCGCGCTTCCGGCGGCACGCTGCGATGCACGCCGCCGAGCAGCACGAAGGCGCACATCGATTGGCAATCGGCGCGCGGCGACAGCGCGGCAAACGGCGCATGCGCGTCACCATTGCTCAGGTCGATGGCGCGGCCGACGGTGGTGTTGAGGCCGAGCCTGCGGATGTCGCGGCCGAGCCTGATGGCGCCGATCACCGACCCGCCGTCGGAATCGAGGGCCATGGTCAGGCCGCGCAGGTCCCGGCCCATGGCGAAGCTTTCGAAGTCGCGCGGCGTATCGGCGGTCACGGCGCCGCTCGCCTCGATCCAGGAGCGGCAGTGATTTGCGCAGGTCGCTGAAGGATCGCTGTGCAGATCGAACCGCATCGGTAGAGCGCGGTCGGAGGCCCGCGCAAGGAGCGGCGACAGCACAATCGCCGCCAAGGCGAACGCACAGAACAAGCTCGGGAAGCGAACCATCCTTCCCCCTGTTTTCGCCACCGGGCCCTGCGCCGCGGTTATTCCGCGTTCGTGGCAATGATCTTGCTGGCCCGTCGCAGCGTTTGACCCCCGCTGATGTCTTTTTGTACTGAGCGGGCAGATTCGGGTCTAGTGTAAAATAGCGGCTTTCGCGCGCTTTAATGTTCAATAGCCGAGCATTTGCACGGGCTTGGAACTTTCGGCCTGACTTTGGTGGTGTTGCCCGATGGAACCTGGAGCCGCGCCACAGGGCTTTTCTTCCTGGCCGCGGCTGGCCGGACGCGGACTGGTCGCGCTCTATCGTTACACGCTGTCGCCGGTCCTCGGTCCACGCTGCCGGCACCTGCCAAGCTGCTCCGACTATGCCGATCAGGCCATCGCTCGCTTCGGCCTCTGGGCCGGCGCGTGGATGGCGGTGGCGCGCTTCCTGCGCTGTCATCCGTGGGGCACATCCGGGCTCGATTTCGTGCCGCCGGCTTTGCCCGCGCGCGCGCGCTGGTACTTGCCCTGGCGCTACGGCCGCTGGCGCGGCACCAACGAGATCGCGCATTGAGTCAGGAATCGGGTGGCAGGCTTCGAATTGCCGGCGTCATCTCGCGCGTCACGGAAGAGGTTCAGAGTGGCCCAGAGTAATCATTCATGACCGAGCCGGCAAACACGATGGACCGCCAATCCTGGCTGCTGCTGATCCTGCTTTCGGTGCTGTGGGGCGGCTCGTTCTTCTTTGCCGGTGCGGCGTTGCGCGAATTGCCGCCGCTCACCATCGTGCTCGCGCGCGTGGCGCTGGGCGCCGCCACGCTCCTGCCGCTGCTCAAGGTCTTGGGCGGACGCTTGCCCGACACGCTCGCCGGCTGGAGACCGTTCTTCATCATGGGGATGCTCAACAATGTCATCCCGTTCTCACTGCTGGTCGCCGGACAAACCTACATTTCCAGCGGGCTTGCTTCGGTGCTCAACGCCACGACGCCGTTGTTCACCGTGCTGGTGCTGGCGGCCTTCGGCGACGAGCGCCTGATCGCGCGGCGTCTCATCGGCGTACTCATCGGGCTTGCCGGCGTCGCCCTGTTGCGCGGCGCCGGTCTCGACACCGCAGCGGATGCCCACAACCAGACCGTCGGCATGCTGCTCTGCCTCGGCGCCGCCCTGAGCTATGGCTTTTCCGGCCTTTGGGGCCGGCGTCAGCTCATCGGCGTACCGCCGATCACATCGGCGACCTGCCAGCTCATGAGTTCAACCCTGGTGATGGCGATTGTCGCCTCGGTGGTCGAGCGGCCATGGCAATTGCCCATGCCGGGCGCGGCCACCTGGCTCTCGCTGATCGGGCTGGCGACGCTGGCGACGGCCCTCGCCTACATCGTGTTCTTCCACATTCTGACGCGGTCGGGCGCGACCAACGTCATGCTGGTGACGCTGCTCATTCCGGTGACGGCGATCCTGCTCGGCACGTTCGTGCTCGGCGAGCCGCTGACCGCGCGGGAAATCGGCGGCGCGCTGATGATCGGCAGCGCCCTTCTGGTGATCGACGGACGCGCCTTCGGCTGGCTGCGGCGGCGCGCGCTGGCGGGCGCCTGACCGCACCCGGGTTGCGCGGAATTTTTCTCCTGCTATATCCCTGCCATTGCAGTGACGCTTACCTGCGCTCGTTCGCAGGAGTGAGCAGAAGGAGATGAGACCATGGCGCAGACTATCGCGCTGACCTTTCCCGACGGCGCACGCCGGGACTATCCCGCAGGCACAACCGGGCTCGATGTCGCCAAGGGCATTTCGCCATCGCTCGCCAAACGCACCGTGGCCATGGCGCTTGACGGTGCGCTCGCCGATCTTTCCGACCCGATCGACCACGACGCCAGGATCGAGTTCATCAACCGCGACGACCCGCGCGCGCTCGAACTGATCCGGCACGACGCCGCGCATGTGCTTGCGGAAGCCGTGCAGTCGCTGTGGCCGGGCACGCAGGTGACCATCGGCCCGGTGATCGACAACGGCTTCTATTACGACTTCTTCCGCAACCAGCCGTTCACGCTCGAAGACCTGCCGGTCATCGAAAAGAAGATGAAGGAGATCGTCGCCCGCGACAAGCCTTTCACCAAGGAAGTGTGGTCGCGCGACAAGGCCAAGCAGACCTTCCGCGACATGGGCGAGACCTTCAAGGTCGAGCTGATCGACGCCATCCCGGAAGACCAGCAGATCAAGATCTACCGCCAGGGCGACTGGTTCGATCTCTGCCGCGGCCCGCACATGACCTCTACGGCCAAGGTCGGCAACGCCTTCAAGCTGATGAAGGTGGCCGGCGCCTACTGGCGCGGCGATTCAAACAACCCGATGCTCACCCGCATCTACGGCACCGCCTTCGCCAGGCAGGACGAGCTCGACGCCTATCTCAAGCAGATGGAAGAGGCCGAGAAGCGCGACCACCGCAAGCTCGGCCGCGAGATGGATCTGTTCCACTTCCAGGAGGAAGGCCCCGGCACCGTGTTCTGGCACGCCAATGGCTGGACCATCTTCCAGGAGATCGTCGCCTACATGCGCCGCCGCCTCAAGGGCGACTATCAGGAGGTCAACGCGCCGCAGCTGCTCGACAAGTCGCTCTGGGAAACCTCCGGCCACTGGGGCTGGTTCCGCGAAAACATGTTTCAGGCAACCTCGGCCGGCGACCACACCGAAGACGAACGCATCTACGCCATCAAACCGATGAACTGCCCGGGCCACATCCAGATCTTTAAGCATGGCTTGCGCAGCTATCGCGAGCTGCCGGTGCGGCTGGCCGAATTCGGCATCGTGCATCGCTACGAACCCTCGGGCGCCATGCACGGGCTCTTGCGCGTACGCGCCTTCACCCAGGACGACGCGCACGTCTTCTGCACCGAGGATCAACTTGCCGACGAGTGCCTGAAGATCAACGACCTGATCCTCAGCACTTACGCCGACTTCGGCTTTACCGGCGATCTCACGGTCAAGCTGTCGACGCGGCCGGACAAGCGCGTCGGCTCGGAGGCGGCCTGGGATCACGCCGAAGGCATCATGCACGACGTGCTCCAGCGCATCGAGCGCGACGGCAAGGGTCACATCAAGACCGCGATCAATCCGGGCGAAGGCGCCTTCTACGGCCCGAAATTCGAATACGTGCTGCGCGACGCCATCGGCCGCGACTGGCAGTGCGGCACGACGCAGGTCGACTTCAACCTGCCGGAGCGTTTCGAAGCCTTCTACATTGCCGCCGACGGCTCGAAAAAGACGCCGGTGATGGTCCACCGCGCCATCTGCGGCTCGATGGAACGCTTCCTCGGCGTGGTGCTCGAGCATTACGCCGGCCACCTGCCGCTGTGGCTCGCGCCGAGGCAGGCCGTGGTCGCGACCATTACCGACGATGCCAGGGACTACGCCGAGGAGGCCATCGCCGCGGCGCGGCGCCGCGGCCTGCGCGTCGAGGGCGACCTGCGCAACGAGAAGATCAACTACAAGGTGCGCGAGCACTCGCTGGCCAAGGTCCCGGTCCTGCTCGTCGTCGGCAAGAAGGAAGCGGCCGAACGCACCGTCTCCGTGCGCCGCCTCGGCCAGGAGAAGCAAACGGTGATGCCGCTCGACGCCGCGCTCGAGGCGCTCGCCGAGGAAGCGCTGCCGCCGGATGTGCGGCGAACGAAAAAAGCGGTCTGAGCAAGGGAGGAAACCGATGCCTAAAGGCTACTGGGTGACGAGCTATCGCACGATCAAGGACCCCGAGAAACTCGCGGCCTACGCCAAGCTCGCGCCGTCGGCGACCGCGCCGTTCGGCGCGAAGTATCTCGCGCGTGGAGCGCCGGCGGCGACCTTTGAAGCCGGCCTCAACCAGCGCATCGTCATCACCGAATTTCCCAGCGTGGAAAAGGCGATCGCCGCCCATGACAGCCCGGCCTATCAGGAAGCGGTGCGGGTGCTCGGCGACGGCGCCGAACGCGACGTGCGCATCGTCGAAGGGCTGGAATAGCCGCGGCTATTTCTGCTTTATTTCTGCTTGGCGATATAGGCCGCAAGGTCTGCCGCATCGTTGCGCGACAGCCCCATGTCCGGCATTTTCGGATGCGGGTCGAGAAGGAAATAGGCAAGCCTGCCGACGTTGAAATGCGGCGTCTTGGCGATGGCGCTGAATGGCGGCGCCTGCGTGGTGCCGCTTTTCTGCTCGGCCGAAACGATATGGCAGGCCGCGCACCAGCGCTGGGCCAGCTCCCGGCCATGATTGGCGTCGGCGGCGACCGCCGCGGCGGGCAGGCCCGTCGCCGCGATCAGGAGCAAACCGCAAATGACTGCACGCATCGGCGCCGGCCTCGCGATCATGTTGAGATGTCCTTTTTGTGCGGCGGGGGATTCGCCACCATCAGATATAGCAATTCCTAGCCACCGCTCGCCAGTCGTCCCTGCCGGCGCATGTTCGCGACCGTCGCTCCCTCCAGCTCGGCCAGAAAGCGTTCCGCCCAGCGGCCAAGGTCGTTCTGCACCAGCACCCGGTAGTTGACCGCGTGGCGTTGCCGCCGCTCGTCGAGCGACATCGACAGCGCGCGGTTGATGGCAATCGCCACGCCTTCGCGGTCGTAAGGGTTGACCAGCAGCGCCGCCGTCAGTTCGCGCGCGGCGCCGGCAAAGCGCGACAGGATGAGCACGCCGGGGTCCTCGGGGTTCTGCGCCGCCACGTATTCCTTCGCCACCAGGTTCATGCCGTCGCGCAACGGCGTTACCAGCGCCACGCGCGCGGCGCGGTAGAGGCCGGCGAGCGCGGTGCGGCTGTAGGCCTTGTTGATGTAGCGCATGGGCGTCCAGGACGGCTCGCCGAACCGGCCGTTGATGCGGCCGACCAATTCGCCCACCGCGCGCTCGATATCGCCATATTCGGGAATGCCGGCGCGGCTGCGCGGGGTGATCTGCAGATAGGTGACGTTGCCGTGCCATTCCGGGCACATGGTCAGGAAACGCTCGAAGGCATTCATGCGCTCCGGCAATCCCTTGGAATAATCGAGCCGGTCGACGCCGATGATCATGGCGCGGCCGGACAGGCTCTCCAGCACCTCGGTGACGAAAGCCGAACTCATGGCGCGACGGGCGAGCCGCGACAGGGCTTCCGCCTCGACACCGACCGGGAATTCGCCGATGCGCACGGAATTGCCTTCATATGAAAAAGCGGCGCCGTTGAGACGCTTCAACCCGCATTCATTCGCCAGATAGCGCGAGAAATTCGTGGCGTCGACTTCGGTCTGGAAGCCGACCAGGTCGTAATGGCCGAGCGAGGGAATGAGCCGCTCGTGATTGGGCAGCGCGGTGAGGATTTCCGGCGGCGGACAGGGAATATGCAGGAAGAAGCCGATCTTGTTCTTGTGCCCGCGCTCGCGCAGCGCCCTTGCCAGCGGAATGAGGTGATAGTCGTGCACCCAGATCACGTCGTCGGGCCGCAGCAGCTTTTCCAGATTGCTGGCGAAATATTCGTTGACGCGGAAATAACCGGAGAGATCGCGGCGGGTGAATTCGGCGAGGTCGAGCCGGTAATGCAGGATCGGCCACAGCACCCGGTTGGCGAAGCCGTTGTAGAATTCCTCGTAGTCGTCCTTGCGCAGGCCCACGGTGACATAGGCGACATTGTCGCGCTCGATGGTCTTGGCCGCTCCCGGATCGCCTTCGGCGACGCGCCCGCTCCAGCCGAACCAGACGCCGCCGCGCTTGCGCAAGGCCGGGCGAATGGACACTTCGAGCCCGCCGGCGCGGGCCCCGCTGTCGGGCACGCCGACGCGATTGGAGACTATGACGAGCCGCGCCAATACCGGTCTCCCCAGCTGCGCGACAATTTGATCGCCGTTAAAACCAATCCGGCCATCGAGTAGGTCTGCGGAAAATTGCCCCACAGTTTTCCGGTCGCCGGATGCACATCCTCCGACAAGAGGCCGTAGCGATTTCGCAAGCGGAGCGCGTCGACAAACATATCCCGAGCCTCTTCGCGCCGCCCCGTTTCCCAGATTGCATCGATCAGCCAAAATCGGCAAATCAAAAAAGCCGTCTCCGGCAAACCGAAATCGTCGGCAGCGACATACCTCATAACGTGGAAATCGCGGCGAAGTTCACGCTCGATCGCCTTCACCGTCGATGCAAAACGCGGGTCGTCGGGCGCAATCAGTCCGATTTCGGCTAACAGCAGGCAACTGGCGTCGAGATCGTCGCTGTCGAAGGCGGCGGAAAACGCGTTGAGCTTGGGATTGAACGCGCGTTGCAACAACTCGTCGCGAATTTTGCCGGCGGCATTGCCCCAATATTGGGCACGGTCGGAGAGACCGAGATTGTTGGCGATCGCTTCGAGCCGCTGGCAGCCGGACCAGCACATCGCCGCGGAGTGCGTGTGCACGCGCCTGCGGCCGCGATATTCCCAGATGCCGGCGTCGGGCTTCATGGCGAGCTTGGCGGCCTGCTCGCCGAGCGGCTCGAGCAGGCGGAACAGCGCTTCGTCGCCCGGCCGCGGCAGCCGCCGGTCGAAGAACATCGGCGCCGCCGCCATGATGATGCTGCCATAGACGTCGTGCTGGTCCTGCGCCCAGGCGGCATTGCCGATGCGCACCGGCCCGTCGCCGCCGAAACCGGCGAGCGCCGGCGCGTCGCGCTCTTCCAGCGAATCCGTGTGCACGATGCCGTAAAGCGCGCGCAGCGTCTCGGCGCGGCCGGCGGCAATGGTGAGGATGTAGGCGATGAAATCTTCCATGGTCTTCGTCGCGCCGATGCGGTTGAGCGCGCGCACGACGAAGAAAGCATCGCGCATCCAGCAAAAACGATAGTCCCAGTTGCGCCCGGTATTCGGGCATTCGGGGATGGAGGTCGTCAGCGCCGCTACGATCGCCCCGGTCTCCTCGAAGCTGCACAGCTTCAGCGTGATCGCGGCGCGGATGATTTCCTCCTGCCACTCGATGGAAAAAGCGAGCCGCCGCACCCATTCCAGCCAGTAGTCGCGGGTGCGCTCGCAAAATTCGCGGCAGGTCGTCTCCAGCGTGCCCTCGAACGGCTCGTCGACGCCGAACACCATGTGCATCGGCCGCGTCAGGACGAACGGGGCTTCGCTCTCGATATAAGAGAGCGGCACGTCGGTGGTCACGCGCACGCCGACCTCGTCGCGCCAGAAGCGAATATGGTTGCTGCCGGAGGTGCGCGTCGCCACCGGCTCGCCATAGCGGTGCGTGGCGCGGATGCGGATGGAAATGCGCGGCGTGCCGGCGACCGGCTCGATGATGCGGATCAGCTGCGGCGGCCGGTGGATGCGGCCATATTCCTGAAAACGCGGCGCGAAATCGGTGATGCGGACGGTGGCGCCGTTGGCGTCGACCAGTTCGGTGACCACGATCGCGGTGTTGCGTGCGTATTGCGAGCGCGCCTCGACGAAACCGTCGAGCACGACATCGGTGAAGCCTTTTTCCTCCTTGCCGGCGATGAGCCGGCTGAACACCGGGTCGCCGTCGTAGCGCGGCAGGCACCACCAGACGATGCGCGAGGACGGGTCGAGCAAGGCGGCGGTGCGGCCATTGCCGATCACCGCGAGGTCGAGGCCGTAATCGGTCATACCGGCGCTCCCGGCCCGCGCGCCGCCAGATCTTTCAGCGCGCGGCGCACCTGCGACGGCGACTCGAAGATGCCGGCAAGCCCGGCGAAATGCCGGCCGACCGAAAAGCCGAGGCCGTTGAGCGCCGGCAGGATGGCGAACACCGTTTCATCGGTGGCGTCGTCGCCGACGAACACAGGCTGCCGTCCGGCAAACGGCGGCTGCGCCATCAGCGCGCGCACGGCGTCACCCTTGCTCACGCCCGGGCGCTTGACCTCGAACATGAACTTGCCGGGCTGCACTTCGGTCGCCTCGCCGGGAAAGGCCGCGCGGCCGGCGTCGATCGAGGCGCGCAGAGTCTTCTCGTGCTGCGGCCCATTGCGGTAATGCAGCGCCAGCGAATAGCCCTTGTCTTCCACGACGATGCCCGAGCCGGGCGCCGCCGCGCCGGCGAGATGGCGGCGCATGTCCTGCGGCAGCGGAGCGACCGCCAGCGTGACCTTGCCGCCGGCGCTGCGCATCTCGGCGCCGTGGCCGCCGATCGTCGCCAGCTTGAGCGGCGCGAACAGCCGGTCGAGATCGGCGATCGGCCGTCCGCTGACCAGCGCCAGCGCCCCGCCCATCTGCTGCGACAGGCGCGCCAGGAGTTCGCGCAGGTCGGCGGAGACGCGCACCTCGTCCGGCGACGATTTGATTTCGACCAGCGTGCCGTCGACGTCGAGCAGAAGCGCGGTCGTGGCGGGATCGAGACGGGGGAAAAGTTCCATAGCGGCACCGTGCGCCAACGAATGCGTTACCGGATTGGTTCCGACAATAGGTAAATTTGCAGACTTCGGCGCCGCCGTCACCGCGCCAGCACTTCGACGTCGCCGTCGACGCCGGTCACGACCTTGAATTCGCGCTCGAAGACCTTTCCTTCGTTGCGGGCGATGGCGCGATATTCGCCTTCGGCAAGAATGACGCGCGGAAAGGCGCCGATCGATTCCTTGATCACGTCGCCGCCGGGGGTGAGCACCGACCACGCGGTACTGGCGAGCGCCTCGCCGCCCTTCTCGCTCACCAGCTTGAGCGTGATCGCGGCGGCGCGATGGGTCACGGTGATGTCGGTCAGCTTGCCGGCCTGCACGCGGATGTCGGAGCGCACCACCGAATTGGCATCGCCGTAGTTGGAGACGATGTAATAAGCGCCTTCCGGCACTATCACGACGTCGTTGGTCATCACGTGTTCGGCGATCGGCCGGCGCTCGGCGCCGGTGTCGAACTGGCTGCCCTTGTAGACGTCGAAGGAAATCTGCCCGGCGGGAATGCGCACGTCGCCGACGCGGCCCTCGAGCCGCAGGCCGCCGGCCGGCAAGTCGAACTGCTCATGCACGGCCGCGGCGGTGAGCGTCACCGGCTTGACCGCGGTGGCAAGGCCGAAGCCGACATGCACGATGTAGGCGCCGGGCGGCAGCGCCAGGGTCGGCGCCGCCGCCTTGTCCTCCTTGAGGAGCCGGTATTTGCCGCTGGTGTCGGCCTTGGCGGCGTACACGCGCCAGGTAAGCCCGCCGGTGATCGGCGGCGCATCTTTGCCGAAACGCGCATCGAGCGCGAGAGCGACCTGCCCCGGCGGCACCACCGGCATCGGCGCGCGCTGCACCGCGCTGGGCGGCGGCACCAGCACGTTCGCCGGCGGGACCGGGCGCTCGTTCGACGGCCCCCAGCCCGCCGACGGCGCGCTTGAAAACAGCGAGGCCTGCGCGGCCGCGGCTTGCGGCATGAGCACGCCGAAGGCGAGCGCGAGAACCGGCCAAAAGCGGATGGGTGCAATGATTGTTGGCAATCGCATAACTGGAGCGTTTTCGGCTTGAATCGAGGCGATTTCAAGCCTCGAAACGGCGGTTTGTCAGTGCCGTGGCCCTATGCTAGGCGCAACCGCGCTTTTCATACCATGGACCGGCAGCCAATGCCCGACGCGCTGCAACTGCTGAAAACCCGCCGCTCGGTGAAGCCGATGGAATTGGCCGGTCCGGCGCCGACACCGGCCGAGATCGACACGCTGCTCGGCGTCGCCTCACGTGTGCCCGACCACGGCAAGCTCGCGCCGTGGCGGTTCATCGTCTTTGCCGGCGAGGCGCGGCAGGCGGCCGGCGAGAAAATCGCCGCGATCTTCACGGCCGACCGCCCCGAAGCCACACCCGATCAGATCGCTTTCGAGCGCAATCGCCTGACGCGCGCGCCGCTGGTCATCGCGGTTGTCAGCCGCGCCACCCCGCACGTGAAAATCCCCGAATGGGAGCAGCAGCTCTCCTCCGGCGCCGCCGCCATGAACCTGGTGATCGCCGCCCATGCCATGGGTTTTGCCGCGAGTTGGATCACCGAATGGTACGCCTATGACCGGCGTGCGCTCGATGCGCTCGGGCTTGCCGCCAACGAACGCATCGCCGGCTTCGTGCATATCGGCCGCCCGGTAAAACCGCCGGAGGATCGCGAGCGTCCCAAGCTCGACGACATCGTCAGCTACTACACCGGCTGAGCAAGCGATGTTCTACGAGCCTGACAAACGCGACCGCTCGGTGCTCGTACACGACCCCTTCAAGGCGATCGTGGCCCCGCGCCCGATCGGCTGGGTCACATCTATGAGCCTGAAGGGTCAAGTGAATCTCGCGCCGTATTCGTATTTCAACGGCGTCAGCAGCAAGCCGAATGTGGTGATGTTTTCCAGCGAGGGCCTGAAAGATTCGGTGAGCTTCATCGCCGAAACGAAAGAGTTCGTTTGCAATCTCGCCACCTGGGACCTGCGCGAGGCCATGAACGCAACCTCGGCGCCGCTGCCGCGCGGCGTCAACGAGATGCAGCGCGCCGGTCTGGCGCCGGCGCCGTCGCGGCTGGTGAAGCCGCCGCGGGTGGCCGCCTCCCCTTGCGCGCTCGAATGCAAGCTCATCAAGATCGTGCCGGTCGAAGGCATGGACGGCGCCGCGCTCGACTGCCATGTCGTCCTCGGCCAGGTGGTCGGCGTGCATATCGACGATCGCTTCATCGTCAGCGGAATGCTTGATACCGCGGCGATGAAGCCGATTGCGCGCTGCGGTTACGATCAATACGCCGTGGTCGAGGGCGTCTTTTCCATGCGCCGGCCGAACGAATA
>DATJYA010000063.1:0-5542 GCA_035499835.1 Pseudolabrys sp. | reverse complement strand
ATCGGCTTGTCGTATGCAACGCCGCGCATCGGCACGGCGATGACGGCGATCGTGGTGGCGACGATCCCGCTGTTCTCGATGGCGATCGGCAGGCTCTGGGGCATCGAGCGCGTGACGCCGCGGCGGCTGCTGGGCCTGCTTCTCGGCTTTACCGGCATCGTCATGCTGGTCGGCTTCCCCGCCGTCGCGCCCGGCACCGGCTTTGCGCTCGGCTGCGGCGCGGTGCTGTTTGCCTGCCTGGCCGCCGCCTTCGGCACAAGCTATGCGAGCCGCCGTTTGCGCGGCGTCGGCTCCTGGGAGACGACGATCGGCTCGTTCCTCGCCGGCGGCATCATGACTTTTCCGCTTCTCTATCTCGTTCCCGTCCCTGCCTGGCCGCGGCCGCAGGACTATCTCTATCTGCTGGTGCTCGGTGGCGTCATGAGCGCGACCACCTACGCGATCTACTTCCACCTGGTCGCGACCATCGGTGCGACCACCGCGATCAGCGTGGAATTTGCGGTCACGGCGGTTGCGGTCGCGGTCGGCGCTTTCCTGCTGCACGAGCCGCTGTCGGCGGCGCAGATCGGCGGCGGCGTTCTCATCGTCTGCGGCTGCGCCCTCGTGCTCGGACTTGTCCCCGGCCGCAAACCACCGGACGAACCAAATCCGACGCCCATATCCGGCAGCGGCGCCTAGCCCGCGCTCGGATGCCATTGCGGCCGGTAGCCGGATGCAAGCACGGCGGCGATCGAGGGCGGCGTCAGCATGTCGACCTCGACGGCGCCGGGCCGCGCCTGCGCGCTATCGTAACCCTGCGCGGTCCAGCGCAGCAGCCGCTCGCCGCGCACGGCAAACACACCGCCGTCCAGCGCGATCATGACGCCATCCGGCAGGGCGTCGACAGGCATCCGGTGCCGGCGCTTGGCGTTGCCGTCGAGGCGCTCGGCGTGCAGGATCCTGTCCATATCGTCGGCGCTGCGCGCCCCGGGAAAAAGCGCGGCGAAGGCCCGCGCATCCTTGCGCCGGCACTCGAAGCATGGCCGGTGGCCAGCGGCAAGCGCGGTGACTTCGTCGAGGAAGAACAGCTCGGTATAATGGCGGCCCCAGACGTCGCGCTGCCGCCCCTTGAACGACAGCATGCAGCAGATCCATTGCCGCGACGCCCAGCGGCGCCGGCCAAGCGTCTGATCGTCTCGGTGAAACTTGCCGCCGCGGTTGCCCATCAGCAGGCCGCGCGCCGGATCGGCGACCAGATTGCCGAACGGATCGACGCGATTCTGCAGCGGCATTTCAAAAGGCCCGGATCAGCGCGGCAACCGCCATGCCGCAAATCACCGCGATGAGGTCGTTTCGTCGCAATGCCATGACCCCGATCGAAACCAGCACCGCGGCCGAGGCCGGCAACCCGCCGCGCACCATGAGCGGCAGCACGATGGCCATCACGACCGCGCCGGGAAGCGCGTTGAGAATCTGGCGCACGCGCGGCGTCAGCGGCACGTAGCCCATCAGAAAGAAGCCGCCGGCGCGGATGGCGTAATTCACCGCCGCCATCGCCCCAACAGCAAGCCAGATGCCTGCGGTCCCGAGGTCCGCGGTCACGTCTTGGCCTCGTCAAGAAAACCACCGACCAGCGCGCCGGACACGGCGCCGACAATGATGAACCACCAGCCCGGCAGCACCCGCTCGGCAAGCACCGCGATGAGACCGGCGACGGCCCAGCCGATGGCGCGCCGCGCGCCGTTCCAAAGCGGCACCAGCATGGCGGCGAAAAACACCGGCAGCACGAGATCGAGACCGTATTTCTCCGGCGTGACAACGAAGCCGCCGAGAAAATATCCGGCGATCGTACCGGCAAACCAGCCGAGCGTGATGATGGTTGCAGCGCCGTAATAGACGGCCGGATCGCGGCCGCCCTCGCTGTGGTAACGCATGGCGATGAGCCATGAGGCGTCGGTCAGCAGGAATAGCCCCGGGTAGGACTGCCACGCCGGCAACTGGCCGAACCACGGCCGCATCGAGACGCTCATCAAGAAGAGCCGCGAGCCGATCACCGCCGTGAGCGCCGCCAGCGTCGCAATGGTGCCGACGTCAACCGCTTTGGGCCACAGCTCGATGGCGACAAGCTGCGCAATGCCGGAATAAACCAGCACGGTCAGCCCGATGTGATGGGCGAAAGAAAAGCCTTGCCGTGCTGCCACCGCGCCGACGATCAATCCGAAGGCGATGACGCCGGGCGTCACCGGCAGGCCGAGGCGCAAGCCGTGGCGCAGGCCGGCGCGCGAGAAATAGGGGCGGTCGGAATCGGCGGCAATCATCGGCGCCAAGCTTATCGAAAAGAAAGGCCGGGCGAACGGCCCGGCCTGTGTTGATGAGCTTACGCCGCGATCAACCCTGCGGCTGCGGCGCGATGTCCCCGGTCGGCGGCGCGTCCGGACGCGGACGCTGCTTGCCGGCGGGCGGCACCGCGGAGGAGCGCGGGCCGGCAGGCTCGATGACGGATTCGCGCACCGGACGCTTGCCGGCGATCAGGTCCTTGATCTCGTCGCCGGTGAGCGTCTCGAACTCGAGCAACCCGCGCGCCAGCACTTCGAGATCGGCGCGCTTGTCGGTCAAAATCTGCGTCGCCTCGGCATAGCCGGCCTCCACCAGCTTGCGCACCTCGGCGTCGATGGTCTGCGCGGTCGCCTCCGAAATATTCTGCTGACGCGAAACCTGATAGCCGAGGAACACCTCGTCCTGGTTCTCGCCGTAGGCCACCGTGCCGAGCTTGTCGGAGAGGCCCCAGCGCGTGACCATCAGCCGCGCGAGCTTGGTCGCCTGCTCGATGTCGGACGCAGCACCGCTCGTCACCTTCTCCTTGCCGAACACCATCTCCTCGGCGACGCGGCCGCCCATCATGATGGCGAGACGCGAGGTCATCTGCTCGAGGCTCATCGACAGCTTGTCGCGCTCCGGCAACTGCATGACCATGCCCAGCGCGCGGCCGCGTGGGATGATGGTCGCCTTGTGCACCGGATCGGTGGCCTTGACGTTGAGTGCGACGATGGCGTGACCGCCTTCGTGGTAGGCGGTGAGCAGCTTTTCCTCTTCCGTCATCACGAGCGACTTGCGCTCGGCGCCCATCATCACCTTGTCCTTGGCGTCCTCGAACTCGGCCTGCGTCACCATGCGTTTGTTGCGCCGTGCCGCCATCAGCGCCGCCTCATTGACGAGGTTCATCAGGTCGGCGCCGGAGAAGCCGGGCGTGCCGCGCGCGATGGTCTTCAGGTTCACGTCGGGCGCCAGCGGCACCTTGCGCACGTGGACCTTGAGGATGTTCTCGCGGCCGACCACGTCCGGGTTCGGCACCACCACCTGGCGGTCGAAGCGGCCGGGACGCAGCAGCGCCGGGTCGAGCACGTCGGGCCGGTTGGTCGCGGCGATCAGAATGATGCCTTCGTTGGCCTCGAAGCCGTCCATCTCCACCAGCAACTGGTTGAGCGTCTGTTCGCGCTCGTCATTGCCGCCGCCGAGACCGGCGCCGCGATGACGGCCGACCGCGTCGATTTCATCGATGAAGATGATGCAGGGCGCGTTCTTCTTGGCCTGCTCGAACATATCGCGCACGCGTGACGCGCCGACGCCGACGAACATCTCGACGAAGTCGGAACCGGAAATGGTGAAGAACGGCACATTGGCTTCGCCGGCGACCGCGCGCGCGATCAGCGTCTTGCCAGTGCCGGGCGGGCCGACCAGCAGCACGCCGCGCGGAATGCGTCCGCCCAGGCGCTGGAATTTTCCCGGATCGCGCAGGAATTCGACGATCTCCTGCAGATCCTGTTTCGCCTCGTCGACGCCGGCGACGTCCTCGAAGGTCACGCGGCCGTGCGCTTCGGCGAGCAGTTTGGCGCGCGACTTGCCGAAGCCGAGCGCCTTGCCGCCGGCGCCCTGCATCTGCCGCGACAGGAAAATCCACACGCCGATCAGCGCGATGAACGGCAGCCAGGAGACCAGCAGCGACACGAACCACGGCACGTTGTCGGACGGCGGCCGCGCGGTGATCGAAACGCCCTTGGCGTAGAGCTTCTGCACCAGCGTCGGATCGCTCGGCGCATAGGTCTGGAAGCTGCGGCCGTCGGAGAAGGTGCCGTGGATTTCCGGCCCTTGGATCACGACGTCGCGCACGCGGCCCTGGTCGACCTCGTTGAGCAATTGCGAGAAGGAGATGTCTTGCGAGCTGGTGTGCTGGCCCGGGTTCTGGAACAGCGTGAATAGCGCCAGCAGCAGGAGGACGATGATCACCCACAGGGCGAAATTGCGCAGATTGGCGTTCATCAGGCGTCCCTAGCTGCCGCCCGCAGCGGCTTGTCCATTATAGGCCAGAATTCTTAGCGCTTTTACCTTAATGGGCCCAATGTAGGCAGCGCCCCGGCGCATGGAAAGACCTCGAATCCAAGTATTCTAGCGCGCTTCCTGGCGCTTGGCTCTGCCAGCTTGGCGTGTGGTTAAGGCTTTTCGCCGGCGCGGCGGGGCCTTCTCCACCGAAATCTGCCCACCCGCGAGCGTTACAACCGCGCCGGCAAGCGTGCGCCGGAAAGAGTCCATGCTGGACTGGGCGACTGCAAGCGCGGCGTGCAGCGCTTCCAGTTTGCCGAGCTCGACCGGGCCTTCATCGCCGCGCTTGGCCACGGCACGGCCGATGACGCGCAGCGCAACTTCGGCCGGAAGCCGGGAAAATTTCTGCA
Organism: Pseudolabrys sp.; assembly: GCA_035499835.1. Classification (GTDB taxonomy): domain Bacteria; phylum Pseudomonadota; class Alphaproteobacteria; order Rhizobiales; family Xanthobacteraceae; genus Pseudolabrys. The sequence continues at coordinate 836 of DATJYA010000063.1, read as the reverse complement.
CGGGAAATACAATTGGCCCGGATTCCGGGGCCTTTTCGGTAAGGACCGCCATGGCGCGGTCGGCATAGGCTTCGAGAGCCGAGTCTGCACGCTTGAGCCGCCGCGCCAGAAGCGACAGCCGTCCCGCGTCGAGCCCCTCGCGGGCAAGGTCCGGCATCAGGCCGCGCAACCGCGCCCGGGTAAATCGAGGATCGCGATTGGAGGGGTCCTCGGCAAAGGCGATTTTCGCCGCGCGCAAGGTGGCGATGAGCCGCGCCTTCGGAATATCGAGCAAAGGCCTCGCCAGCGTGATCTGCCCCGCCCCATTCGGCAGCCGCGAGACCTGCGCCATCGCCGCGAGGCCGGTCAGGCCGCTGCCGCGGCTCATGCGGATGAGCACCGTCTCGGCCTGATCGTCGCGCGTATGCGCGGTGAGCACGTATGAGGCGCCCGCCTTCTGCGCCGCTTCCGCCAGCAGCGCGTAGCGCGCCTGCCGCGCCGCCTGCTGCAGGCCGGTCGCCGGTTTCCTGCCTTTCCAGACCATGGTGCGATGGCCGACGCCGAGCGCTTTCGCCAGGCGCTTGACGCTTGCGGCTTCACGCGCGGATTCCGGCCGCAACGCGTGATCGACCGTGACCGCGATCAGTTCAGGTTTCCGCTTCAGCGATTTCTGCCAGCGCGCTGCGAGCCACATCAGCGCCGTCGAGTCCGGACCTCCGGATACCGCCAGCACCAGCGCCGGCACATGCTCGAGTTTGGCGAATAGCGACTTTGCTTCCTTGGCCGAGACTGGCGTTGCGTTTTGCGAGCCCATGATCCTGTGCGAAAGCCGCTTCCGCGCCATCCATCAAGTCCGG
>DATJYA010000062.1:0-6585 GCA_035499835.1 Pseudolabrys sp. | reverse complement strand
AAGCGATGCGCTGGGTCCGCATTGCCGATTTGCCCAATGAGGCCTTGCCCAATGTGATGCGCAAGGTCATTGCTCATGCGCTGGAAGACGGCAAAATCAGAAAACCTGATGCCGGGGAACGAAATGCCCGCTGACCAATGGACGCCGAGCTCACGCTATCCCGACCCTTACGTGACGGCGCTCGATCCGCGTTTCAACAAGTACAAATTGCCGCTGGCGAGCGTCGAGCGCCTGTGGAGCGGTGCGCGCTGGTGCGAGGGCCCGGTCTGGTTCGGCGACGGCCGTTACCTCGTCTGGAGCGACATTCCCAACAACCGCATGCTGCGCTGGGAGGAGGAAACGGGCAATGTCAGCGTCTTCCGCCAGCCGTCGAACAACGGCAACGGCAATACCCGCGACCGCCAGGGCCGGCTCATCACCTGCGAGCATCTGACCCGCCGCGTTACCCGCACCGAATATGACGGCTCGATCACCGTCATCTGCGACCGCTTCGAGGGCAAGCGGCTCAATTCGCCGAACGACGTGGTGGTGAAGTCGGACGGCTCGATCTGGTTTACCGATCCGCGCTTCGGCATCCTCGCAAATTACGAGGGCGAGATCGCGGAGAGCGAGCTGCCGATGAATGTCTATCGCGTCGACGGCAAGACCGGCGTGGTCACCGTCATCGCTGACGATATCCACGCGCCGAACGGGCTTGCCTTCTCGCCGGACGAGAAAAAGCTCTATATCGTCGAATCGCGCGCCGAGCCGCGCACCATTCTCAGCTACGACGTCGCGCCATCCGGCGACAAGATTTCCAACCGCAAGCTGCTGATCGATTCAGGACCGAACGGCACGCCCGACGGATTCCGCGTCGACATCGACGGCAATTTGTGGTGCGGCTGGGGCATGACGGCGGAACTCGACGGCGTGCGCGTGTTCACGGCGCAAGGCGAGCCGATCGGCCACATCACCTTGCCGGAGCGCTGCGCCAATCTCTGCTTCGGCGGCCGCAAGCGCAACCGGCTGTTCATGGCGGCCTCGCACTCGCTCTATTCGCTTTACGTCAACACGCAAGGCGTCGCCGGCGGCTGACCGGCCAGGAAAAACGGGAGAAACGCGGATGAAAGTGGAACGCAAGGAAGTCGGCGCGCGCATGAGCCAGATCGTCGTGCACGGCGACACGGTTTACCTCGCCGGCGTGGTCGCGCAGGCGAGCAAGGGCAAGAGCGTCACCGAGCAGACACGCGAAATCCTCGCCACCATCGACAAGTACCTGGCGCAGGCCGGCAGCGACAAGACGAAACTCTTGTCGGCGAATATCTACATCACCGACATGGCGAACTTCGCCGAGATGAACGCGGTGTGGGACGGCTGGGTGTCGGCGGGCAATACGCCGGCGCGCGCGACCGTCGAAGCCAAGCTCGCGGCGCCGGACTACAAGGTCGAGATCATGGTAGTGGCGGCGAAGTGACAACTTGTCATCACCGGGCTTGTCCCGGTGATCCCGCTTAGGGGCGCTGTAATTTCCTCACCGGGATGGCCGGGACAAGCCCGGCCATGACAGAATAACTACAACAAGCCGGGAGAAACGCACCGATGGCCTTCGATTTTGCGCCGCTCGTTCCGGCGGGCTCGCCGGCGCCGGCGGTCCGCTGGAGCCCGCCGGGGAAATACAATTTCACCTTCGGCAACAACGATCCGGAGGGGCTCGACGTCGCCGAGCTGATGGCCGCGGCACAGGGCGCGTTGTCGCGCGAAGGCCGCCGGCTTTCCGACTATCGCCTGCACATGGGTCCGCAGGGCTACCGGCCGCTGCGCGAATTCCTGGTGAAGAAGCTCAGGCGCGACGCGCAAATTGAATGCACGGCCGACGACATTTTGCTGACCTCGGGCTCGCTGCAAGGGCTCGATCTCGTCAACGGCGCGCTGCTCGCGCCCGGCGATACCGTCATCTGCGAGCGCGACTGCTACGAAGGCACGCTCAACCGCTACGCGCGCCGCGGCGTCAACGTCGTCGGCATTGCACTCGACCGCGGCGGCATGCGCATGGATGAGCTCGAGACGGCGCTGGCCGATCTGAAGAAGACGGGCGTGCGGCCGAAATTCATCTACACCATCCCCACGGTACAGAACCCGACGGCGACGATCATGGACGAAGCGCGGCGCAAGACGCTGCTGGCGCTTGCCGAAGACTACGGCGTGCCGATCTTCGAGGATGACTGTTACGCCGATCTCACCTGGAGCGGCGAGCGGCCGCCGGCGCTCTACGCCATGAGCAAGACGCAGAATGTCATCCACATCGGCTCGTTCTCGAAGACGATCGCGCCGGCCCTGCGCGTCGGTTTCATCGTGGCGCCGTGGTCGATCCTATCGCGCATTCTGCCACTCAAGACCGATGCCGGCTCCGGCGGCCTCGAGCAGATGATGTTGGCCGAATACTGCGAGGCGCATTTCGCCGAGCACGTGCCGCAATTGCGCCAGCGCTTCCAGGCGAAGCTCGACACGCTGGTCGCCGCGCTCAACGAGCAGTTCGGCACCGCGGCCGAGTTCGACTATCCGCCCGGCGGCATCTTCCTCTGGGTCAAGCTGCCCGACAGTGTCGACAGCATGAAGCTGCGCGACAAGGCGCTTGCCGCGGGTGTTGTCATTAACCCGGGGCCGGAATGGTCGCTCGACAAGCAGGGCAGCAGATGCCGCATGCGGCTCTGCTTTGCCAGTCCCACGCATGACGAAATCCGCGAGGGGATCGCGGTTCTCGCCGAAGTCTGCCGCAAGGAATTCGGCGTGCCCACGCGCAGCGCCAATGTCGAACGGCGGGTCGGCGCATGAGCATGGAAACGTTGCAGCCGCTGGCGCAGGAGATCGCGGCGCGCCTGATCGAACGCCGCGAAACCGTTGCAGTCGCCGAGTCCTCGACCGGCGGGCTGATCGCGGCCGCGCTGCTTAGCATTCCCGGCGCCTCCGCCTACTTTCTCGGCGCCGCCATCGTCTATACGAAATCGGCGCGCGCGGCGCTGCTCGGCATCAGCAACGCCGATATGCAGGACGTGAGACCGGCAACCGAGGGCTATGCGTTGCTGGTTGCGCGGCGGGTGCGCGAGCGGCATGGCGCGAACTGGGGGGTCGGCGAAACCGGCGCCACCGGCCCGACAGGCAATCGTTACGGCGATCCGCCGGGCCACACCTGTCTGGCCGTCTCCGGGCCGCTCGAGCGGGCGGCAACCTTGCGCACCGGCAGCGCCGATCGGCGCGAGAATATGGACGCGTTTGCAACGCGCGCGCTCGAGCTTCTTGTCGAAGCGCTGTCGTCCAGGGGGTAAATGCGCCGCATGGCGGACATCTCGCAGCCCGGAATTCTGGCGATCTGGAACGATTGCCGCGCTGGCCGTGAAGCCGAATTCGAGCAATGGTTCCAGGGCGAGCACCTGATCGAACGGCTCGGCGTTCCCGGCTTTCTGTTCGGCCGGCGGCACAAGGCGCTGTCGGGTTCATCGGGCTATTTCAATTTCTATCTCGTCGAGCAGCCGGAAGTGCTGACCTCGAAGCCCTACCTCGAGCGGCTCGACCATCCGACGCCGATGACCCGCAGGATCATGTCGGAGATCTTCATCAACATGAACCGGACGGTATGCCGCCGCGCGGTTCGCCGCGGCAGTTTCCGCGGCGCCTATGCCGTCACGGCGCGATTCAACGAAGTGCCGGATGCCGCGGTGCTGACGGCGCTGGTGGAAGAATTGGCCGCCGACACGGCCGTTGCCGGCGGCGAAATCTGGATCGCGCTCGACCCGCGCGGCATGCCGGTGTCGATGGAAGAAAAACTCCGCGGCGGCGACAAGAAGATCGCCGGCGCGCTGATGATCGATACGCTTTACCAGCCGGACGCCGAAAGCATCGGCGCGCGCCTGGCGCGCGATTTCGGCAAGGCCGACGTCGGTGTCTTCCGTGTGCTTTGCCAGATCGGCCGCGGCGATCTGTAGATTTATTCCGCCGCTTCCGCCATCTCCGCGCGCACTTTGGCGCGCAGCTCGTCGATCAGCGTGAGGCCCTTCGGCGTCTCCATGTGCCAGAAGGTCCAGCCGTTGCAGGCCTCCAGGCCTTGCGCCAGCGCGCCGATGCGGTGGATCGAGCCGACATGGTCGCCGAGCGACACCGCGCCGTCGGCTCGCACCAGCGCCTTGTGCCGCTTCTTGGCGTCGACCAGTCTGACGCCGGGCCTGACCAGCCCGCGCTCGATCAGCGCCGCAAACGGCACGCGCGGCGCCTCGCGCGCGGTCATGAACGGCGCCAGCGTCGGCGCCTCCAGCAACGCCGTCGCGGCGATGCGTTTCTCGGCGGCCCTGGCGTAGCTTGCCTCCCGCTCGCAGCCGACGAAACGGCGGCCCAGGCGCTTTGCCACCGCGCCGGTGGTGCCGGTGCCGCAGAACGGGTCGAGCACCAGATCGTCGAGCCTTGAGCTCGACAGCAGCACGCGCGCGAGCAGCGCCTCCGGCTTCTGCGTCGGATGCAGCTTCTTGCCGTTGTCGCCTTTCAGCCGCTCCTCGCCGGTGCACAGCGGCAAGGTCCAGTCCGAGCGCACCTGGATATCTTCGTTGCCGGCCTTCAGCGTCTCGTAATTGAAGGTGTAGCCTTTGGCGCTTGCCTCGCGCGAAGCCCAGATCATGGTCTCGTGCGCGTTGGTAAAGCGCCGGCCGCGGAAATTCGGCATCGGGTTAGACTTGCGCCAGATCACGTCGTTGAGGATCCAGAAGCCGAGATCCTGCATGATGGTGCCGACGCGGAAAATATTGTGGTAGGAGCCGATCACCCAGATCGTGGCCGCGGGTTTCATTACGCGGCGGCAGCCCTTGAGCCAGCGCGCGGTGAAATCGTCATAGGCGGCAAAGCTCGCGAACTTGTCCCAGTCCTCGGTGACGGCATCGACGTGCGAATCGTCCGGCCGCTTCAGGTCGCCTTCGAGCTGCAGATTGTAGGGCGGGTCGGCGAACACCAGATCGACGCTGCCGGCGGGCAGCTTCGACATTTCCTCGACGCAATCGCCGACGAGAATGCGCGATGACGGGCGGCTTGAAACTCCACGGGGCGCCCTTCCGGGCGCCCCGCGACGCGACACAACCATGACTCAGAACTCTGACTCAGGCGACGCGGTCGGCGACGCGGGACCTACAACCGACAGGCCGGCACTATGAGTCGCCAAGGTGAAGAAACGGTTGACGGAAACGTGATGGTGCTGGGCAAATTCTGCCTATCGGCCCGTAGCTTAGGTCGCGTGGCGCGTTCTAAATCGGGACGGCCGATTGGACGGCGAGGACGCGTTCGGCAATGATCCATCGGCTTTTTTGCGAGAGGTTTTGAATGCGTTGGGATGATTTTCGCCGCAGCGATAACGTCGAAGACGACCGCGACAGCGGAGGCGGCTTCTCCGGCGGCGGTTTCGGTATTCCGGTCGGGCGCGGCGGTCTCGGCATCGGCACGATCGTGGTGCTCGGCCTCATCGGCTGGGCGTTCGGCATCGATCCCGGCGTCCTGATCGGCGGCGCCGAGATTTTGAGCGGCGGCGGCTCGCAATTTCAGCAGAGCTTGCCGCAGCCGGCGCCGCGGGCCGGCACACCCAAGGACCAGACCGGACAGTTCGTCGCCGCGGTGCTCGGCAATACCGAAGACGTGTGGACGGGAATTTTCCGCGCCAGCGGCCGCCAGTATCAGCCGGCGCCGCTTCGGCTCTATCGCGGCGGCGAGCAGGGCGGCTGCGGCTTCGCGCAGGCGGCGATGGGGCCGTTCTATTGCCCGCTCGACAAGCGCATCTATCTCGACACCTCGTTTTTCGCCGAGATGCAGCAGCGCTTCCACGGCTGCACCGGCAAGGCCTGCGAATTCGCCGAGGCTTACGTAATCGCGCATGAGGTCGGCCATCACGTCCAGGATCTGCTCGGAATTCTGCCGAAGGCGCAATCGCAGCAGCGCGCCGCCGGCAGCAAGGCGGCGGCGAACGCCATCCAGGTCCGTGTCGAGTTGCAGGCGGATTGTCTTGCCGGCGTCTGGGCCAATCAATCCGACCAACGCTGGAAATCGATCGAAGCCGGCGACGTCGAAGCGGCGCTGCAGACCGCGGCGGCAATCGGCGACGACCGGCTGCAGAAGCAGGCGCAGGGCTATGTCGTGCCGGACGCCTTCACCCACGGCACATCGGCGCAGCGCCAGCGCTGGTTCACCAAGGGGCTGAAAGAGGGCAAGGTCTCGGCGTGCGACACCTTCGCCGCGGCTTCTCTTTAGGATCAGGTCAATGCCCGGGATCGATCAGAGCCGACAATTTGTGCCGCTGAAAATTGCGGTGCTCACCGTCTCCGATACGCGCGAAATCGCCGATGACAAGTCCGGCGCGACGCTCGTCGAACGCATCCGCGCCGCCGGCCACACGCTGGCCGAGCGCGCCATCGTCAAGGACGAGGTCAAGGAGATCCGCCAGCGGCTCAAGGCCTGGATCGAGGACAAATTCATCGACGTCGTCATCACCACCGGCGGCACCGGCTTCACCGGCCGCGATGTCACGCCGGAGGCGGCGGAGCCGCTGTTTGAAAAGCGCATGGATGGTTTTGCCACCCTGTT
>DATJYA010000061.1:0-2380 GCA_035499835.1 Pseudolabrys sp. | reverse complement strand
CAATTCGGTGAGTACGCCGAGGCTGTTGAGCACGTCGTGCTGCGAATTGAACTCGATGGCGAGCCGCAACTTGTATTCGGCGGCGATATCGCCGGCGTCCTTGAGGTACTTGATCGCGTCCTTGATCGGGCCGTTGACCTGGCCCGGCGCGCTCATCAGCGTGTCGCAGTTCAGCGCCGCGGCATTTTCGCAGGATTCGCGGAACACCTTGAACAGACGTTTGCTTTCCTCGCCGGTGGCGAACAGCCAGCCATATTCGACGCCGAGGACGCCCACGGGGATTTGCGCAGCGCGGATCAGATCGAGTACCTGCGTATTGCTCATGCCGGCGTCGAAGCAGCGTTTGAAGTCGGTGCGGCGCAATTCCACGGCGTCGAAGCCGGCTTGTCTGGCGGCATCGAGCGCGGTCGCCAGCGGCGTCGTGTCGATGGTCCACATATGCAGGGCAAGACGCCCGAATTGATCCGCCATCGCCGCTACTTTCCTTCGTATTGCAGGATGTAAAGCCCGGCATTGGTGTCGGTGAGATACACCACGCCGTTGGTGTCGACATAGACGTCGCAGGACTGGATGACTTTCACCGGATTGGGGCGCTGGTCGACGATCTTTTCCGGCGGCGGCGGCACGAAATGGCCGAGTTGCTTCGGCTCGAAGGGATTGTGCAGGTCGTAAATGCGCAATCCGGCATTGTGATAGGTGGCGAAAATCAGATCCTCGCTCTGGAAGGAGCCGGGCCTGTTTTCGTGCAGGTTGTGCGGGCCGAACTTTGCGCCCTTCTTGCAGAAGTCCTCCTCGGCCGGCGTCGGCAGGGTGGCGATTGAAACCGGATTGGTCGAATCGCGCACATCGATCACCCAGGTATAGGCAAGGCCGTTGGCGCAATTGGCGGATGTGGCCTCGTCGGCCAGCACGAGAATCTTCTTGCCTGGCAGCGGCAGCGGCGTATGCGCGCCGCCGCCGAACGGCGGCGCATAATTGCGATGGCTCAGCAGCTTCGGATTCACCGGGTCGCTGAGGTCGTGGATGGTGTAGCCGCCGTCGCGCCAGGCGGCATAGCCGACATTGCCCGCGCTGATGAGATGGTGCAGAGCGGTGCGCTTGCCGAATGACGCCGGCGGCGTTTCGCCGGCGGCGCGGTTCATGCCCGGCAGCCACCAGCGGCCAGCGAGCGTCGGTTTTGCCGGGTTGGAGACGTCCACAATCGCCAGCGCGTGGTCGATGAAACCCTCGAAGTGTACCGAGACGTAAGCGTAGCGCCCGCCGACCCACCAGATGCGATGGGCGCCGAAGCCGGGCATGTGCAGGAAGCCGATCTCGCGCGGGCTCTCCGGCTTGGAAATGTCGAAAGCGCGCACGCCGGCGCCGAACGGCTGTTCGGTGTGGACAGAGTCGGCAAGCGACTTCGCGTAGTAATCGGCCTGGCTTGCATATTGCTGCATCGCCCAGATATTCGGCCCGTTCACGGCGAGGAGCACGTCTTCATGAATCTGAAGGTGGTGGGAGCGGGTGTTCTTCGGCGCGGCGACAAAGGCGACCGTTTTCGGCGTTTTCGGGTCGCGTACGTCGACGACCGAAAAACCGTCGGCAAACATGTGGCCGATATAGGCGTAGCCTTTGTTGACGATGACCTGGACGCCGTCGAGGCGGCCGCCCTGGTCGCAGCGGGACAGAAAGCGGACGTTCTCGGCGCTGGCAGCAGGGCTGGTCATGGCACACTCACGCAGCGGCAGAAGGATCAGAATTGCCGAGGCCCGGCCGGCCTGACTGCCGAACCGGGCCTCGGGTCGTTACGGAAAACGAATCGTCAGCCGGTGGGCGGGGCGATTTCGTCGAGGCCCTTCTGCTTTGCTTCGGGGCCAAGTTGCGTGACCGCGCCGGCGGCGATCAGCAGCAGGGTGGCGAGGCAGACGAACACCGTCGTCAGGCCGTAGCCGCTCTGCACCCAGAGGATCGTTGGCATGATGAAGGCGGTCGCCAGCCGGCCCACGCCCGATGCCCACCCGAAGCCCGATGCGCGGGCATTTGTGGGGAAGACTTCGGACGCGAAGATCTGCATCGAGTTGCCGGCGACCTGAACGAAGAAGATCATGACGAAGCCGGCAACGATGAGCTGGCCGCCGGTGCTGGCATTGGCAAAAACGATGGCCATGATGCCGGCGCCGACGAACGCGCACACCGACGTGATCTTGCGGCCGTATTTGTCGAGCGCGTACATCATGAACAGGCTCGCGCAGGGCACGGCGAAGTTCATCGCCAAGGTGTATTGCAGCGACTTGGTGATATCGAAACCCTTGGAGTTCATGATGTTCGGTAGCCAGGCGCCAAGGCCGATGGCGACACCGAAGAACGCGGTGAAGCAGATCATGCCGGCGATAACCCG
>DATJYA010000060.1:0-2681 GCA_035499835.1 Pseudolabrys sp. | reverse complement strand
TATCAATACCGACGCCGGCCGGGCGCTGCTCGACATGATCGTGACCCAGCAGGCCTCGATGATCGCCTACATCAACGACTACAAGTTGCTGATGATCTTGACGCTGGGGATGATCCCGATGGTGATGATCATCTCGACCTCGCGCAAGAAGCCGGGCGAAGGCGAAACCGAGGAAGCCGCCGTACTGGAGTGACAGCGGCTACCTGCCGCCGAATTCCTTGCGGATCATCTCGCTGTGCTGGCCGAGCGCCGGGATCGCGCCGTAGCGGCGCTCCTCGCCGGCGCGCGAGGCCGCCGGCGCCGGCACCGACACCGGGCCGCTCGGCGCGTCGAAGGTGACGCGGCGCAGGTGCGGGTGTGTCGCCAGCAAGGCGGAATCGTTGACGCGGGCAAAGGCGATGTCGGCGGCGGCGAGCTTCTGCATCAGCGGCTCGACGTCGTATCCGGCAAAGGCCGCGGCGACGATGCCATCGGTTTCGCTGCGATGCTTCTGCCGCTGCGGACCCGTGGCGAATTTCTCGTTGCCGCCGAGCGAGGCGTCGCCCAGCACCTTGTCCGCCAGTACCCGCCACTCGCGGTCATTCTGGATCGAGATCAGAATGTCTGCACCGTCGCGGGTTTTGAACACGCCGTAGGGTGCAATCGTCGGATGCCTGAGGCCGACGCGCTTGAACGGGTTGCCGCCTTCCTGGTTGAGCAGCGGCACGGTCATCCACTCCGCCATGGCGTCGAACATGGAGACGGAAATCTCCTCGCCCTCGCCGGTGCGTGAGCGCTTGATCAGCGCCTCCAGGATCGCCTCATAGGCGTTGAGCCCCGCCGCGATATCGACCACGGAGACGCCGACCCGCGCCGGCGCTTCCGCTCCGCCGGTCACGGAAGAGAGGCCGGATTCAGCTTGAATCAGGAGGTCATAGGCCTTGCGCTGGGCGTAAGGCCCGCTCTCGCCGTAGCCGGAAATCGAGCAGCAGATCAGCCGTGGATAGCCCTTGCGCAGGCGCGCAATGGCAAAGCCGAGTTTGGCCAGTGCACCGGGCTTGAGGTTCTGCACGAACACGTCGGCCTTCGCCAGCATGGCTTCGAGCAGCGCCTTGTCCTCGGGCTTGCCGAGATCGAGCACGACCGACTCCTTGCCGCGGTTGAGCCAGACGAAATGCGCGCTCTCGCCGTGCACGATGTAATCGTAGTCGCGGGCGAAATCGCCCTCCGGCCGTTCGACCTTGATGACGCGGGCCCCGGCGTCGGCGAGCCGGCAGGTGCACTGCGGCGCCGCCACCGCCTGTTCGATGGAGACGACGAGGAGACCGGAGAGGGGAAGAGTCATGCTGATCATAGCACGCGAAGCACACTCAGTTGTCATCGCCGGGCTTGTCCCGGCGATCCCGATTCATTGACTATGCGATCTCGTCATAAAGATCACGCCATGCCGCATTCGTCTGTCCGATAAGTCGCGTTTTCCAAGCCCGTGGCCAATGCTTGATATTCTTCTCTCTTTGGATCGCTTGGTAGGCGGTCGAGTAAATCTCGAAATAGACAAGTTTGTCGATTCCATATCGCTTGGTATGATCAGCCGTAACTCCTCTCTTATGCTCGTAGATACGGCGAGGAAGATCGTTGGTTACGCCGACATAGAGCGCGCCGCCAGGACGGCTCGCAAGGATGTAAAGATAATAGTCCCGCATCGGCTTGCCTCCCTAAGCGGGATGGCCGGGACAAGCCCGGCCATGACAGAAACTCAATACGACCTCGGCAGACCGAGGACGTGCTCGGCCAGATAAGAAAGGATCATGTTGGTGGAGATCGGCGCCACCTGATAGAGCCGCGTCTCGCGGAACTTGCGCTCGATGTCGTATTCTTCGGCGAAGCCGAAACCGCCGTGCGTCTGCACGCACATATCGGCGGCAAACCACGAGGCGTCGGCGGCAAGCAGCTTCGCCATATTGGCTTCCGGCCCGATGTCGGCGCCGGCTTCGTATTTGCGCGCCGCCTCATGCACCATCAGTTCCGCCGCGCGCATCTGCGCATAGGCCCGCGCGATGGGAAACTGCACGCCCTGGTTCTCGCCGATCGGCCGCCCGAACAGCTCGCGCTCCTTGGCATATTTGGTCGCCCTGTCGATAAACCATTTGGCGTCGCCGATGCATTCGGACGCGATCAGGATGCGCTCGGCGTTCATGCCGGAGAGGATGTAGCGGAAGCCCTGTCCCTCCTCGCCGATCAGGTTTTCCGCCGGCACGCGCAGGTCGTCGAAAAACACTTCCGTAGTGGCGTGGTTCATCATGGTGCGGATCGGATTGATACTGATGCTCGACCCTTGCGCCAGATGCATGTCGACGATGAATACCGACAGTCCCTCGGTGCGCTTCCTCGCCTCTTCCTTCGGCGTGGTGCGCGCGAGCAAGAGCATCAGGTCGGAATGCTCGGCACGCGAGGTCCAGATCTTCTGCCCGTTGATGACGTAGTGGTCGTTGCCCTCGCGCTTGGCCGTGGTGCGCAACGACAGTGTATCGGTGCCCGAGGTCGGCTCGGTGACGCCGAAGGCCTGCAGGCGCAATTCGCCGCTGGCGATCTTCGGCAGATAGTTCTCTTTCTGCTCCGGCGAACCGTGGCGCAGGATGGTGCCCATGGTGTACATCTGCGCGTGGCAGGCGGCGCCGTTGCAGCCGGCGGCGTGCACCTCT
>DATJYA010000059.1:0-5615 GCA_035499835.1 Pseudolabrys sp. | reverse complement strand
TGCTCGCTGGTCACGGTGCGCAAGGCGACGACGTTCATGGCGCGCGGGGGCAAGATGGTTAAGGCTGGGCGGAGCCTCGCAAAGATTTATCAATAAAGAGTTGGAATATTGGGGCGATTTGGCTCGGGATTTAAAAGCTTGGCTGCAATGAAGAAAACGATCATCCGCGGCGGCCTGGAGACGCTTTATTTCAGCGGCCTCTACGAAGCGATGCGGCCGCTGGTCGGCGGTGTTGGGGCCATCCTGACGTTGCACCGCGTGCGGCCGGCGCGGCCCGAGGCGTTCCAGCCCAATCAGCTCCTGGAAATCACTCCGGAATTCTTCGAGCGGCTGCTGCGGCGGCTGCGGGACGAGCGCGTCGATTTTATTTCGCTCGACGAGATGCATCGCCGCATGATCGCCGGCGAGTTCAAGCGCCGCTTCGCCTGCGTTACTTTCGACGACGGTTACAAGGATCTGCTGCCGCACGCCTATCCGCTGCTGAGGAAATACCAGGCGCCATTCGCGGTCTATATCCCCACCAGCTTTCCCGACCGCATCGGCGAATTGTGGTGGGTGGCGCTGGAGGCGGTCATCGCGCAGAACGACCGCATCGGCCTGGTCGTCAACGGCAAGGATCGGTTCTTCAATTGCGCCACGGTGGCCGACAAGCGCGAGCTTTTCGACGAGGTCTACCGCTACCTGCGCAGCATGAAGGACGAGGACGAACTGCGCGGCGTGGTGCGCAATCTCTGCGCCTTTCATGGCATCGACCCACTGTCGTTCTCGCGCGACCTGTGCATGAGCTGGGAGGAGATCGCGCGGCTTGCCGACGATCCGCTGTGCACCATCGGCGCGCATACGGTGAACCACCTGATGCTGCGCAAGCTCGCAGACGATTCCGTGGTCCGCGCAGAAATGGAGATGAGCCGCGCGGTGCTCGAAGCCGCGCTCGGCCGCCGTCCCCAGCATCTCGCCTATCCTGTCGGCGATCCGACCTCCGCCGGCCCGCGCGAGTTCCGCATCGCCGCCGAGCTCGGCTTCAAGACCGCGGTGACGACGCGGCCGGGCGTCCTCTTCAAGGCGCATCGCGACCATATGACCGCGCTGCCGCGCATCTCGATCAACGGCGAATTCCAGCGGCCGCGCTATCTCAAGGTGCTGATGTCGGGCGCTGCCACGGCGATGTGGAACGGCTTCCGCCGCGTCAACGCGGCGTAGGCGCGTCGGGCCTGGCCATCCAGGCGACCAGCGGCATCGCCGGCAGCACCCAGCCAAGGCCGGCGATCACGTAAAAGAGCGCAGCGACAAAGCCGTTGATGTCGGTCAACACCGACTGCGCCAGCGCCATGGCCAGCAGGCCCCAGACGCAGACCAGCAGCAGCAGCGCGACGGTTCCGATCAGCTTGCGGGTGCGGATCGTCATGGACGCCATTCAATTGACCCATTTGCGATGGGGCCTTCATGACTATATGGTCCGCGGCGTTGCAAGCAAATCATGCCCGAGCCGATCTCAGTTCCGATATCTCAAGCGCGCGCGGTGCGGCTGTGGCTGCTCGCCGCCGCGGCGATGATTTTTCTCACGCTGATAGTCGGCGGGGCGACGCGGCTGACCGAATCCGGGCTGTCGATCGTCGAATGGAAACCGGTCTCCGGCGTGCTGCCGCCGCTGAGCCAAGGCGCCTGGCAGGCCGAGTTCGAGAAATACCAAGCGATCCCGCAATACCGCGAGCTCAATCGCGGCATGAGCCTCGACCAGTTCAAGGTAATCTACTGGTGGGAATGGACGCACCGCCTGCTGGCGCGCACGACCGGGGCGGTGTTCCTGCTGCCGTTTCTGTATTTCCTCTGGCGCGGCGCGATTCCGCCGGGCTTGCGCACGCGGCTGTGGATTATCTTTGCCGGCGGCGCGGCGCTGGGCGTCGTCGGCTGGTGGATGGTGTCGTCGGGATTGTCGGGCACGCGCGTCAGCGTCTCGCAGTACCGACTCGCCTTTCACCTGACGCTCGCCTGCGCCATCTACGCGGGCGTGTTGTGGACGTCGCAGCAGGTGCTGCCGCGGCGGCCGATCGCCTCGAATGCGCGCGTGCGCAACGGCGCGCTACTTATCGCCGCGCTGGTGCTGGGGCAGATCTATCTTGGCGCGCTGGTCGCCGGCCTCGATGCGGGAGTGGCGTACAACACCTGGCCCGACATCGACGGCAGCCTTGTGCCGGCGGCCAGCCGCCTGTGGTTTCATACGCCGTGGTGGCGCAACCTGTTCGAGAACGCGCTGACGGTGCAGTTCGATCACCGCATGCTCGCCTATGCGATCTGGGTGGTGGCCGGTCTGCACGCCATTGACGCGCGGCATGCGCGGCAGCACGCCGGCGGCGCGGTCGTGCTGTGGCTTGCCGTGACCTTGCAGGCAACGCTCGGCGTTCTCACACTGGTATGGGTGGTGCCGCTCGGCCTTGCCATGGCGCATCAGGCGATGGCGATCGTGGTGTTGACCATCGCCGTTGTGCACGCCGAAGGCTTGCGTCACCGCGTCGAAAAGCGGCTGCCCACGCGGACGGCTGCGTCGGAAGTGCAGGGAGCGCAGCACACGTGATCGACGTCAAGACAAATGCCGGCATTGCCGTGGTACGGATGCAGCACGGCAAGGCCAATGCGCTCGACATCGAATTCTGCGAGGCGCTGGCGGCGCGGTTTGCCGAACTGGCGCGGACGGCTGCCAGAGCCGTGGTGCTGACCGGGCAGGGGACAATGTTCTGCGCCGGCGTCGATTTAAAGCGCGTGAGCGCCGGCGGCGCCGATTACATCCGCGCCTTTCTTCCCAGCCTGCACAAGCTCTACGACGCGGCGTTCCATTTCCCCAAGCCGGTGATCGCCGCGATCAACGGCCACGCTGTCGCCGGCGGCGCCGTGCTTGCCTGCTGCGCCGACCGCCGCATCATGGCGGGCGGGCGCATCGGCATTACCGAATTGCTGGTCGGCGTGCCGTTCCCCGCGCTCGCCTTCGAGATCGTGCGCTTTGCCGTGCCGGCGCGCTATCTGCCCGAATTCACCTTCAGCGGCGCAACCTATGCCACCGACGCCGCCCTGCAGCGGGGTTGGGTCGACGAGATCGCCGACCCCGACGAATTGATCGAGGACGCGGTTGCCGTGGCGCAGGAGCTTGCGCTGCTCTCGCCGCCGGCGTTTGCCCAGGCCAAAAAACAGCTCCGCCAAGCCGTCACCGAGCGCTATGCGCAAAGCGGCAAGGCGACCGACAAGACGGTCACCGATATCTGGACGGCGCCGGAAGCGCTGGCACGTATCCGCGACTACGTCGGGCGCACGCTGGCAAAGCCTAAGCCGCTTTGAGCCCCTGTTCGAGATCGGCGATGATGTCCTCGACCTCTTCCAGCCCGATCGACAGCCGCACCACGTCGACACCAGCACCGGCTTGCGTCTTCTGCGCGTCCGACAACTGCTTGTGCGTGGTCGAGGCCGGGTGGATGATCAGCGAGCGCGTGTCGCCGATATTGGCGAGATGCGAGAACAGCTTCACGTTCGACACCAGCTTGACGCCGGCCTCGTAACCGCCCTTGAGGCCGAAGGTGAACACCGCGCCGCAGCCTTTGGGAACGTATTTCTTGGCGAGGTTGTGGTAGCGGTCGCCGGCGAGACCCGGGTAGCTCACCCAGGCTACTTCCGGCTGCTTCGACAGCCATTCGGCGACCGCCAGCGCGTTCTCCGAATGCCGTTGTATGCGCAGGTTCAGCGTCTCGATGCCGGTGAGGATGAGGAAGGCGTTGAAGGGTGACAGCGCCGGCCCGAGGTCGCGCAGGCCGAGCACGCGGCAGGCAATGGCGAAGGCGAAATTGCCGAAGGTCTCGTGCAGCACGATGCCGGAATATTCCGGGCGCGGCTCGCACAGCATCGGATAGCGCTTTTCCCGCGACCAGTTGAACGTGCCGCCGTCGACGATCATGCCGCCGATCGAATTGCCGTGACCGCCGAGAAACTTGGTCAGCGAATGCACGACGATGTCGGCGCCGAAATCGAACGGCTTGCACAGATAGGGCGTCGCCAGCGTGTTGTCGACGATCAGCGGCACGCCGGCCTTGCGCGCCACCTTGGCGACCGCCTCGATGTCGGTGATGACGCCGCCCGGGTTGGCGATCGACTCGATGAAGATCGCCTTGGTCTTCGGCGTCACCGCCTTTTCGAACGACGAATTATCGTCGGGATCGGCCCAGACCACGTTCCAGCCGAAATTCTTGAAGGCGTGGTTGAACTGGTTGATCGAGCCGCCATAGAGTTTCTTGGAGGCGACGAATTCATCGCCGGGCGTGAGTAGCGTGTGCATCACGATCACCTGCGCGGCGTGCCCGGAGGCGACCGCAAGCGCCGCGGTGCCGCCCTCGAGCGCGGCGACACGCTCTTCCAGCACTGCATTGGTCGGGTTGCCGATGCGGGTATAGATATTGCCGAAGGCCTGCAGGCCGAACAGCGAAGCGGCGTGCTCGACATCGTCGAAGACGAACGACGTGGTCTGATAAATCGGCGTCGCCCGCGCGCCCGTGGTCGGATCCGGCTTGGCGCCGGCATGGATCGCAAGCGTGGAAAAACCGGGGGTACGTTCGGTTGTCGAATTGGCCATGGCCGCGCGTCCTCGTTTCGCCCGGCCCCGCGCCGGCGCGTCGCTGGCGGTTTAATCAGGCGGCGCAGCGCGGCGTCAAGGAGCCGACGCATTCATTGATGTGATGAGGACGATCACGCCAAGGGTTGGCAATAGGAGGAATTCCGTTTCGTCCATGCCGCCCGCCTCAACTGCTTTTGTCCCCGCCATCCGGCGCGGCGGTACGGTCGAGCGCCATGCGCTGTACGCCTTTGCCCAGGGGTTTCGCGCGCTTTGACGACAAGGTGCGCGAATTGACGCCCATCCAGCCGATTTCCGACGACAGGCGGCCATATTCGATCTTGGGGCAGCGGTTCATCACCACTTTCATGCCGGCGTCTTCGGCAAGCCTGGCGGCGGCCTCGTTATGGACGCCAAGCTGCATCCAGATCACCTGCGGCCGCGGCTTGAGCGCGAGCGCCTCCTGCACCACCGGCAGGGCGTGGGGTGAGGCGCGGAAAATGTCGACCATATCCACCGGCTCGGGGATATCGGCGAGCGCGGCATAGACCTTTTGCCCGAGGATGTCCTTGCCGGCCTGGCCCGGGTTCACCGGGATCATGCGGAAGCCGCGCTCCTGCAGATACTTGAAGGCAAAATAGCTCGGCCGATTGTCCTTCGGCGAGATCCCGACCATGGCAATGGTCTTCACCGAATTGAGGATGCCGCGGATGAAAGCGTCAGAATAGGTGTCGTGGGTCATAAGCCTCTGTGCCGCGAACATAATCGGCATCGTGACAGAACGAAAGCGCAAGCTGCGCATTATGCGAATGGCGGCATGGCGAATTAGACCGGATTGCGCAGACGAAAGACATAAGTTGGTCACTCTCATTTGCTGCCATCAGGTCGGTGCTGGGGCGTGCAGCCATTGTGCACAAACATGAAGCAGGAGGCGTTCGATGTGTGACTATAGTCTCCACGACGTTGCGTCCCGGCCAGCTTCGGTCGGTGACAAATTGGTCTCGACCCGGTTCAACAACTCGATCAC
>DATJYA010000058.1:0-8078 GCA_035499835.1 Pseudolabrys sp. | reverse complement strand
CCACCCATCTCGCCCATCTGCACGAAGGACGGCTGCAGCGCGGCGAGCGACTGCATCGTCGTCGTCGGACGCATGTGCTCGTCCCTGGCGAGGATCGGCAGACCGTTGGGGTCGCGCACCGTCATCACCGAATTCTTGAAGCGTCCCTCCTCCCAGGATTTTGCCGCGCGCTTCTGGCTTTCGACCGCGTAGGCGTCGACGTCGGCACGGGAGAAGCCGTATTTGGTCGCAATCAGATCGGCGGAAATGCCCTGCGGCAGGAAATAGGTCTCGACCGCAATCGTCGGATCGACCAGCCAGGCACCACCCGAGGCGCCGATGCCGACGCGGCTCATGGATTCGGCGCCGCCGCCGATGGTCATCTCGTGCTGGCCGGACATCACCTCCGCCGCGGCGAAATTCACCGCGTCGAGCCCGGAGGCGCAGAAGCGGTTGATCTGCACGCCGGGCACCTGATCGCCGAAACCGGCGACCAGCGCCGAAGCGCGGGCGATATCGCCGCCGGCTTCGCCCACCGGATCGACGCAGCCAAGCACGACGTCGTCGACAAGCTTTGGATCGAGCTCGTTGCGCTTCTTCACCTCGGCGAGCGCCTGCGCCGCCAGATTGAGCGCGGTGACCTCGTGCAGCGCGCCGTCGGCCTTGCCGCGCCCGCGCGGCGTGCGCACGTGGTCGTAGATGAATGCGTCGGGCATTTTGACTTCTCCTTCCCTCTCCCGAAGGGAGAGGGTGGCGAGTTGTGAGCGAAGTGAACAACGAGCCGAGTGAGGGGTTACGACCTATCGAAATTCCCTATCCCCTCACCCGCCCTCGCTCCGCTCGGGCACCCTCTCCCGATGGGAGAGGGAAAGACTTACAAACTCCGCGCGATCAGCAGCTTCATGATCTCGTTCGTCCCCGCGTAAATGCGCAACACGCGCGCATCGCGATAAAGCCGCGAGATCGGATACTCATCCATATAGCCATAGCCGCCGAACAATTGAAGACAGCGGTCGATCACGTCGGCCTGGACGTCGGTGAGCCGGTATTTGGCCATCGAGGCGGTAACGGTGTCGAGATCGCCGGCGACGTGGCGGCCGACGCAGTAATCGAGGAAGACGCGCGCCATCGTGGCGTCGGTCTTGCATTCGGCAAGCTCGAACTGGGTGTTCTGGAACTCGATGATTTTCTTGCCGAAAGCCTGGCGCTGCTTGACGTAGTCGACCGTGAGCGCGAGCGCCCGCTCCATCATGGCGACGGCGTGCACGGCGACGATCAGGCGCTCCTGCGGCAGTTCCTTCATCAACTGGTAGAAGCCCTGTCCCTCTTCGGTGCCGAGCAGGCTTTCCGCCGGCAGCTTCACGTCCTCGAAAAACAGTTCCGAGGTGTCGGCGGAATCCATGCCGAGCTTCTTCAGCTTGCGGCCACGGCGAAACCCGGCCGCATCGTCGGTCTCAACGACCAGCAGCGAGACGCCCTTAGCGCCGGCGGTGGGATCGGTCTTGGCGACGACGATGACGAGATTGGCGTGCTGGCCGTTGGTGTTGAAGGTCTTCGAGCCGTTGAGCACGTAGCCGTTGCCGGATTTCTCCGCCTTGCTGCGCACGCCTTGCAGGTCGGACCCGGTGCCCGGCTCGGTCATGGCGATGGCGCCGACCATCTCGCCGGTCGCAAGCTTGGGCAGCCAGCGCTTCTTCTGCTCCTCGGTGCCGTAATGCAGAATGTAGGGCGCGACGATGCCGGAATGCAGCGGCGCGCCGAACGTGTCGAAACCGGCGAGCGAGAGTTCGCGGTTGATCACCGCCTCATGGGCGAATGTGCCGCCGGCGCCGCCGTATTCCTCCGGCATCGAGGCGCAGAGCAGGCCGGCGCTGCCGGCCTTGGTCCACACCTCGCGGTCGTACATGCCCTTGTCGTGCCAGGCGTCGAGATGCGGCACGAATTCTTGCGCGATGAAGCGCCGCGCCTGCTCCTCGAGCAGAACGAGGTCCTCAGTCATCCACTCCGGCCGCGGGAGATTGAGGGCGTTCATATTTGCGTAGTCTAACGACGAATCGTTCACGGGTACCATAGGGCCGGCGCGCGGCGCGCGCGAGCCTTTACGCCCCCCGCTTCACGCGGATCATCAAAATATTTGATCAACCCCATTTGCGCGGCGGTGATGGATCGCCTGCCCGTGCGGTGCTACGACCGGCTGCTGGAAACGCCGGGCCCGTCATCGTGACTCTGTCAAATCCAAGCGCCTCCGCAATGGCGGCGACCGATTCCCCCATGTCCTGGACGCGGCTGGCGGTCGCCGTGGCGTTGTCCACCATCGGCGCCGTCGGCATGTGGTCGGTTGTCGTGGCGCTGCCGGCAATGCAGGCCGAATTCGGCGTCGACCGCGCTGCAGCATCGATGCCCTATACGCTGACCATGATCGGCTTTGCGGTCGGCGGCGCCGTCACCGGCAAGATCGCCGACCGCTTCGGCATCACCCTGGCCGTGATGGTCAGCACGCTGGCGCTCGGCTTCGGCTATATCGCCGCCGGCCGCGCCGGCAGCCTGTGGCAGGCGGCGCTGGCGCACGGCGCGCTGATCGGCACCGGCTGCGCGGTGACGTTTGCGCCGCTGATGGCCGACATCTCACACTGGTTCAGGCGCCGCCGCGGCATCGCCGTCGCCATCGCCGCGTCGGGAAATTATCTCGCCGGCACCATATGGCCCCCCGTCGTACAGCACTTCATCGCCGCCGACGGCTGGCGCGCGACCGATACCGGCATCGGCATCTTCTGCCTCGCCACCATGCTGCCGCTGTCGCTGCTGCTGCGGCGGCAAATCGACGCGCGTTACGCCGCGGTTGCGACCGCGGAAGCCGCCAAGCGCCAGGCGGCGCTGCCGCTGTCGCCCGGCGCGCTGCAGATCCTGCTCTTTGTCGCCGGGATTTCCTGCTGCGTCGCCATGTCGATGCCGCAGGTGCACATCGTCGCCTATTGCGGCGATCTCGGCTACGGCGCCGCGCGCGGCGCCGACATGCTGTCGCTGATGCTCGGCCTCGGCATCATCAGCCGCGTGATCTCGGGCTTCGTCGCCGACCGCATCGGCGGCGTGCCCACGCTGATTCTCGGCTCGGTGCTGCAAGGCGCGGCGCTGCTGCTCTATGTGTTCTTCGACAGCATGGTGTCGCTCTATATCATCTCCGGGCTGTTCGGCCTGTTCCAGGGCGGCATCGTGCCGAGCTACGCCATCATCGTGCGCGAATATTTCCCGGCGAAAGACGCGAGCGCGCGGGTCGGCTTCGTCATCATGGGCACGGTACTGGGCATGGCGCTCGGCGGCTGGATGTCGGGCGCGATCTTCGACCTGACCGGCTCCTACCGCGCCGCCTTCCTCAACGGGATCGCCTGGAACCTGCTCAACGTCTCGATTGCGGCCTTCCTGCTGCTGCGCTCGCGCCGCGGCGGCGCGCGCTTCGTCGCCGCCTAGGCGGCCTGCGCCGGCAATCCGAGTTCGCCGGTTTCCGCTGCGGCTGCGGCATCGTGCCGATAGACCCAGCGCGTGGCGCCGATCGACCAGTCGGCGGTACCCGCCGCCATGCTGGCGTCGCGTGCGACCTGCTCGGGTCCATCCGGCAGGTGATTGAGTCCCTTGTTGGCGGCAGCGACCGCCTGAATGCGGGCGGTGCGCGGCAGCCGCAAGGCTTCGTAGCGTCGCAGGGCTTCAGCGGCGTCGCTCGACCGCGCCAGAACATTCGCCAGCGTCGCGCCGTCCTCGATCGCCTGTGCCGCGCCCTGCGCCAGGAACGGCAGCATCGGATGGCAGGCATCGCCGAGCAGCGTTACCCGGCCGACCGACCAGCGGGCGAGCGAAGCGCGGTCGAACAGGCCCCAGACGAAGGTCTCCTCGACCGAGGAAATGATCGCGCGCACTTGCGGATGCCAACCCTCATACGCGGCAAGCGCATCCTTGACCTCGCCGGGCTCGGTCCAGGATTCCTTGGTCCAGGCGTCGCGGTCGATCAGGCAGACGAAATTGACGAGCCGCCCGGCCGACACGAAGTAATGCACGAAGTGCTTGCCCGGCCCCATCCAGATCTGCGACTCGAGCGGCAAATCGAGGTGGGCAAGGCGTTCCGCCGGCACCAGGCCGCGATAGGCGACGCAGCCGGTGAAACGCGGGTGCTCGGCGCCGAACAGCCGTTCGCGCACCGTCGAATGAATGCCGTCGGCGCCGATGACGATGTCGGCGGAGGCATCGGGGCGGCCGTCGAATTGCAGTTCGACGCGCGCACCGCGATCGGCAAAGCCGGTCAACCGGCGGCCGAGATGCAATCGCTCCGCCGCGAGCTTGCCGGCCAACATCGCCAGCACATCCGAGCGATGCGCGGTGTAGAACATCGGCGGTTCGCCCGCAGGCGACGCAACCGGCGTGAACATCAAGGTGCGGCCGTCGTCCCAGCGGCGCTGCCGCCAGGCGACCGGGGCGACGGCGAGCGCCGCAAGTTCAGCGGCGCACCCGAGGCCGCGCAGCAGCCGCGTGGCGTTGGGCGTAAGCACGATGCCGGCGCCGACTTCGCGTAACGCGCTGGCCCGTTCGTAGACGTGGACGTCGAAACCCTTCCGCAGCAGCGACAGCGCTGCCGCCAGGCCACCAATGCCACCGCCGATGACGGCTATTCTTGTCGTGTCAGCCACGTTCCGGACCGTATGCGCACTTTGTTCCGACGCGATCATACAAGATCGCATGGCAGCCATGGCAAGCCGGTCGCCGCGGCGTCATTCGCACCGGCCGCAGCGGGCCCTGTGCACTCCGACGCGGCGCTGGAATGCGCCGCGTCAAGTCACCGTCGACCCCGCGTGCTAGTTGCGCGCCGGGTCCTTGGCGTTGGGGATGGTGTCGAATTCGACGTTGCGGTAGTCGCCGCCGACCTTCTCCACGCGCCGGATATAGACGTTCTGCACGATGTCGCGCGTTTCGGCGTCGATCGAGATCGGCCCGCGCGGGCTTTCCCATTTCATGCCCTTGGCCGCGCCGATGAGCGATTCACCGTCGGCCTTGCCGGCGGTCTTCTTCAGCGCTTCGTAGATCAAGTGCATGCCGTCATAGCCGCCGACCGAGTAGATGTCGGGGTTGCGGTGATATGCATCATTGTAGGCCTTCACGAAGGCCTTGTTCATCGCCGAGTCGTGGTTCCAGTCGTAGTGGAACGCGGTGACGATGCCGACGCCGCCGTCGCCCATGGCCTTGCGCGCGTTGTCGTCCATGGTGATCTCGCCCTGGCCCATGACCTTGATCGTCTTCGGATCGATGCCGCGTTCCGCGAGCGCCTTGGCGAAGGCCGGCGGCTGCGCCCCGCCGGGGATGAAAACGAAGATCGCCTCCGGATTGATGTCCTTGGCGCGCTGCACATAGGCGGTGAAGTCGGGATTGGCGACCGCCATGCGCACCGAGCCGACGACTTCGCCGCCGGCGGCCTTGAAGCCCTTCTGGAACGAGGTCTCGGCGTCGATGCCGGGACCGTAATCGGAGACCATGGTGTAGACTTTGTGGGCGCCGCCCTTCTTGACGGCCCAGTCGCCGAAGGCCTGCTCGATTTGCGGGATGGTGACCGACGTGCGCGCCATGTAAGGCGACTTGGTGATGATGATCGAAGTGGCCGCGTTCATCACCACCATGAATTTCTTGGCCTCGGCCGAAACCGGGCCGGCGCCGAGCGCTTCCGGCGTCAGCGTGAAGCCGGCGATGACGTCGGCGCCGTCGCGCACGACCAGTTCCTGCGCCAGACGCTTGGCGACGTCGGGGTTCGGGCCGCCGGTGTCCTTCTTGATGATTTCGATCTTCTTGCCGGCGACGGTGTCACCGTGCTGCTTGATGTAGAGATCGACGCCATTCTGCATCTGGGTCGCGGTGTCGGCGAACTGGCCGGAATAGGCCATGATGAGGCCGATCTTCACCGCGTCCTGCGCGTGCGCCGCCGTAACGGCAAACAGGGCAGCGACAACTCCGAGTAGCAAATTCCGCATTCCAACCTCCCCTGGCCGCCGCAAGTTGTTGCAAATGCGCGGCGGCTCGTATTGCCATAATACTATGAATTCCGTGCTGGGGAGAACGAGCCTTGCTTGAATTCGGGATTTTCGACCACCTCGATGACGACGGCGGCGAACTCGGTGCATTTTACGAGAAGCGCCTGCGCCTGATCGAACTGGTCGAGCGGGCAGGATTTTACGGCTATCATCTGGCCGAGCATCACGCGACGCCGCTCGGCCTGGCGCCGAGCCCCAGCGTGTTTCTTTCCGCCGCCATGCAGCGCACCAAGACCCTGCGACTCGGGCCGCTGGTCTACGTGTTGCCGCTGCATCACCCGCTGCGGGTTTACGAAGAGATCTGCATGCTCGACCAGATGAGCGGCGGACGGCTGATGGTCGGGGTCGGCCGCGGCGGCGCGTTGCTCGAGCACCAGCGTTATGGGATCGATCCCACCGCGGCGCAGGCGCTGTATCACGAGGCCTTCGCGGTGCTGATGCAGGCCTTCGAGCGCGAGGTGCTCGATTTCGACGGCAAGTTTTTTCACTACAAGGATTATCTGGTGACGCTGAAGCCGCGCCAGCGCCCGCACCCGCCGCTCTGGTATGGTGCGCCCGGCGCCGACGCAATCCCGTGGGCAGCGCCGCGCGCAATCAACGTCGTCTCGCTCGGCCCGGCGGCGCGAGCGCGCGCGATCAGCGACCGCTATCGCGCCGAATGGGCGGCGCTCGGCCGCGCCGCAAGCGAATTGCCGAAGATCGGCATCACCCGCCATATTGTCGTTGCCGCCACCGACGCCGAGGCGCAGCGCATCGCGGGTGAAGCCTATACCCGCTGGCGCGACGGCATGGATTTCCTCTGGCGGCGCTCGAACGTCGAATTCACGCTGAAGGATGTCTATCCGAAGGATTTCGCCGGGCTTGCGCGAATCGGCAATGGCGTCGCCGGCTCGCCCGCAACCGTGCGCGACTACGTCGCGCGGCTGCAGGAAGAGACCGGCGTCAATTATCTCCTGTGCCAGATGGTGTTCGGCTCGATGGGCGCCGCCGAGGCGGAGCGCTCGATCAGGCTTTTCGCCGGCGAAGTGATGCCGGCGTTTCACCAGGGCGCGGATTGACAAACGGCCGGCCGAACACTGCTTTCGATGCGCAGCGGGTGCCCGAGCTCAATCATCGACACCGGTGTTGCGGGCAAGCGCTGCGAATGTGCAGCCGTTTATAGTCTTCATAAATATGCCACCGCAGCGAAATATCGGCCTGCCACCTTCGCGAAGCGCCAACTGCGGCGCTAACGAGGAGGCAAAACGATATGTTTCGTCCGAAATTTCAACGGGCGATATGCGCGGTGGCTCTAGGCAGCGCATTGGGATTCGGAGGCTTTGCTGCCCATGCGGGCGGCTTTGACGACGACTCGGGGGGTCGGCGGGACGGTGACGATCATGGCGTGAGAACGGTGTTCGTCATTGCCATGGAGAATCACAACTGGACGCAGCCGAGCAGCCAGACCAGCCCGCAGCAGGTCTTTCAGAATCCGGCTACGCCGTTCATCAACAGGCTGGTGAATGGCACCTCCGGCATCAGCGACCAGGTCGCCTTCGCGAAAGGGTACATCAACGCAGCCCCGGGCGATCATCCGTCGGAGCCCAACTACATTTGGGCCGAAGCGGGCACCAATTTTGGCGTGAACAATGACGACAACCCGTACCACAATGACTGCACCCCGGACACCGTCCAAACCACCGATCAGCACCTGAGCGCGTTTCTGACAAAGGCCAGAAGATCGTGGAAGTCGTACCAGGAGGACACCGACGTCGACACCGCCAATACACCGCTGCCGGTGAGCGCGTGGACCGTTCCGCTGTTCAGCACCAGCGGCACCTATGCTTCTCCCGGAGTCAACGAGTTCAACTATTCAAACCAGTTCAACTACGCGGCCAAGCACAATCCGATGGTGTACTTCGCCGATACGAACGGTGGATGCAATTCAACCTCCTCGAATCCTCTGCGGCTGCATTACGCCCCGCTGCAGCAGTTGGCGCTCGATCTCGCGAGCAATAAAGTGGCCGACTACAACTGGATCACGCCGAACCAGTACAA
>DATJYA010000057.1:0-8855 GCA_035499835.1 Pseudolabrys sp. | reverse complement strand
ACCGGCGATTCGATCACCATCGCGCCGGCGCTGACGCTGACCGACAAGGAATACCAGATCATGCGCGACGCCTCGATCGCGGTGCTGCGCGAGATCGGCGTCGAGACCGGCGGCTCCAACGTGCAGTTCGCGGTCAATCCGGCGGACGGTCGGCTGGTGGTGATCGAAATGAATCCGCGGGTGTCGCGCTCCTCGGCGCTGGCCTCGAAGGCCACCGGCTTCCCCATCGCCAAGGTCGCCGCCAAGCTCGCGGTCGGCTACACGCTCGACGAAATCGCCAACGACATCACCGGCGGCGCAACGCCCGCCTCGTTCGAGCCGACCATCGACTACGTCGTCACCAAGATTCCCCGTTTTGCCTTCGAGAAATTCCCCGGCGCCTCGCCGGTCTTGACCACCTCGATGAAGTCGGTGGGCGAAGCCATGGCCATCGGCCGCACCTTCCAGGAGAGTTTGCAGAAGGCGCTACGTTCGCTCGAGACCGGGCTCACCGGTCTCGATGAAATCACCATCGAAGGCTACGACACCGCCAAGGGCGTCGACGACGCCGACAACAAGGCGGCGATCCGCGCCGCGCTCGGCACGCCGACGCCCGACCGGTTGTTGAAACTGGCGCAAGCCATGCGGCTCGGCGCAACAGACGACTTGATCCACGCCGCCTGCGGCGTCGATCCCTGGTTCCTGCGCGAAATCCGCGGGCTGGTGGAAGCGGAAGCCGAAATCAAGGCCAAGGGCCTGCCGACAACGGCGGGCGCGTTCCGCCGCCTTAAGGCGCTCGGATTTTCCGATACCCGGCTCGGCAAGCTCACAGCGACCGCTGCCGAAACGGTCACGAAAAAAAGACGCGCGCTCGGCGTCCGCCCGGTGTTCAAGCGCATCGACACCTGCGCCGCCGAATTCGCCTCGCCCACGGCCTATATGTATTCGACCTATGCCGCGCCGTTTGCCGGCGCCATGGCCAACGAGGCGCGGCCCTCGGACAAGAAGAAAGTCATCATCCTCGGCGGCGGCCCCAACCGCATCGGCCAGGGCATTGAGTTCGACTATTGCTGCTGCCACGCCGCCTTCGCGCTGAAGGACGTCGGTTACGAAACCATCATGGTCAACTGCAATCCGGAGACGGTGTCGACCGACTACGACACCTCCGACCGGCTCTATTTCGAGCCGCTGACGCCGGAGGACGTGCTGGAAATCATCGACACCGAGCGCGGCAACGGCACGCTGCACGGCGTCATCGTGCAGTTCGGCGGGCAGACGCCGCTCAAGCTGGCCGAGCCGCTGGAGAAGGCCAAGGTGCCGATCCTCGGCACCTCGCCGGACGCCATCGACCTCGCCGAGGACCGCGAGCGCTTCAAGACGCTGCTCGACACGCTCAAGATCCGCCAGCCGAAGAACGGCATCGCCACCTCGCCGGGCGCGGCGCGCGCCATCGCCGACACGATCGGCTATCCGGTGGTTATCCGCCCGTCTTATGTGCTCGGCGGGCGCGCCATGGAGATCGTGCGCGACGGCGCCCAGCTCGACCGTTATGTCGCGCGGCTCGCCTCCGATCTCGACCGGCCGAGCGAACTCATCGTTTCCAAGAAAAGCCCGTTGCTGATCGACCGTTATTTGTCCGATGCGACCGAAGTCGACGTCGATTGCCTCTGCGACGGCAAGGACACCTTCATTGCCGGCATCATGGAGCACATCGAGGAGGCCGGTATCCATTCCGGCGACTCAGCCTGCGCGCTGCCGCCGCATTCGCTCAGCGACAAAACCCTCGCCGAACTCGAGCGGCAGACCAAGGCGCTGGCGCTGGCGCTCAATGTCGGCGGACTGATGAACGTGCAATACGCCATCAAGGACGGCGACATCTACGTGCTTGAGGTCAATCCACGCGCCTCGCGCACGGTGCCCTTCGTCGCCAAGGTGATCGGGCTGCCGGTTGCCAAGATCGCCGCCCGCGTCATGGCCGGCGAAAGCCTCGCCAGCTTCAAGCTGGCGCCCGGCCACTTCCGGCACCGCGCCGTGAAGGAAGCGGTGTTCCCCTTTGCCCGCTTCCCCGGCGTCGACACCGTGCTCGGGCCGGAAATGAAGTCGACCGGCGAGGTCATGGGCATCGACAAATCCTTCGAGATCGCCTTCGCCAAGAGCCAGATCGGCGGCGGCACCAACCTGCCGCGCGGCGGCACCGTGTTCGTTTCGGTCAAGGACGAGGACAAGGCGCGCATCCTGCCGGCAGTGCGCCTGCTCGCCTCGCTCGGCTTCAAGACCATCGCCACCTCGGGGACCCAGCGCTACCTCGTCGAACAGGGGGTCCCGGCGGCCAAAATCAACAAGGTGCTTGAGGGTCGGCCCCATATCGTCGATGCCATCAAAAACGGCGGTGTTCAGCTTGTTTTCAACACCACCGAGGGGGCCGCGGCGCTGGCCGACAGCCGTTCCCTGCGCGCGGCCGCCCTCTTGCATAAAGTGCCGTACTACACCACTCTTTCAGGTGCCGTCGCGGCAGCGCAAGGCATAAAAGCCTATTTAGCGGGCGATCTCGAAGTCCGGGCGCTGCAAAGCTACTTCAGCGGCCGGGCCTAACGGGGACTTCCCCGCTGGTCTCGCGCCGGGCCCCTCAAGGGGCTCCCCGCGGCGGCGTGTTAAGGCCGGGAACTGTTACGGTTGCGGCAGAGAAAAAACCGGCCGCAATCGAAGCGTTTTTGCCCGGTGCTTGGCGACATGACTCTGGCGCGCGGACAATCCGTGGCCGGAGTCGTATTGCGAGTCGACGGGACGCAACTTTGAGGTGGAAGGGGCTTGGCGGCGTTAAAGGCGCGTTCAAGTTGTTTCCGGCGCCCGCCAGGAGGAGATTGAGAGATGGACAAGATACCGATGACGGCCGCCGGCTATGCCGCGCTCGAAGCTGAACTCAAGCACTGCCAGCAGGTGGAGCGGCCGCGCATTATCCAGCAGATCACCGACGCGCGCACGCACGGCGACCTGTCGGAGAACGCCGAATACCACGCCGCCAAGGAGGCGCAGTCGCACAACGAGGGCCGCATCGCCGAGCTCGAGGACAAGCTGGCGCGCGCCGACGTGATCGACGTGTCCAAGCTCTCCGGCGAGAGCATCACCTTCGGCGCCACGGTCACCTTGATCGATGAGGACACCGACGAAAAGAGGGTGTGGCAGATCGTCGGCGAGCCGGAAGCCAACGCCAAGGCCGGCAAGATTTCCATCACGTCGCCGCTCGCCCGCGCGCTGATCGGCAAGGGCAAGGGCGCCTCCGTCGAGGTCGTCACTCCCGGCGGCGCCAAGGCCTACGAGGTCAAGAAGATCGAGTGGCGGTGAGCGTCTCCGCGAATCGCTACCCTCCTCGCGTTCATTGAATTCGGCGTCTCCGCGGCGCCCCGAGGGTCGGGGTGCCCAGCGCAACCATTTGACATAACGCAAGGCAGCCGGGCCCGCTTGTCCTAGCCTACAAAGAACTTGGTCTTGGGGCGGGGGGCGTAGCGATGGCGCACACGCAAAATAAACTGCAGGAACGCGATCCGTTTCTATGGGGCATGATCGCGCTGATCGCGGGCACAAGCGCGTTGCTGCTGTGGCAGTGGTACGTTTCCTGACGCCTCCGACCCAGGCGCCCTTCATTATTCCATCGGCACCATGGCCGCGTCCTTGGAGTTGCGCAACGTCAGCGAGGTCTTGACGTTGCGCACGTTCGGCGCCGCGGTGAGCTTCTCGACGAAGGCCTGAAAGGTCTTCAGGTCCGGGGCGACGCATTTGAGCACGAAGTCGATCTCCCCCGACAGCATCCAGCATTCGCGCACCAGCGGCTGGGCGCGCACGAAGCCCTCGAAGGCGGCAAGATCGGCTTCGGCCTGGCTCGACAGATGCACCATGGCGAAGACGGTGACTTCGTAGCCGAGCTTCTTCTCATCGAGCAGCGCCCGGTAGCCCTTGATGTAGCCCGCCTCCTCCAGCGCCCGCACCCGGCGCAGGCAGGGCGGCGCGGAAATGCCGACGCGGCTCGCCAGTTCCACATTGGTGATGCGGCCGTCGTCCTGCAATTCCTTGAGGATCTTGCGGTCGATGGCGTCGAGACGGGCGGGCAAAGCGGCTCCTTGCGATGCTGGTTAACAAAGCCGGAATATCAATACCGTGAAATAATGTTTCGCGAAAGATTATTGCGCCAAGTGGTGTTGCTTTGCGTCGTTCTCCTGCAAGACTGTGCGTCCGCCGGGTTGCGTATCTTGCATGGCTCCGGGAAAGACATAGATTGCCTGCGCAAGAGCCGGCCCGGGTCCGGCCAGAGCGGGACCGATAATGGACTTCCCGCCACCGCCCTTCAGAGGGGGCGTACTGCATGGTCAAAACTACTCACGCGAAGGTCGTGATCATTGGATCGGGGCCGGCGGGTTACACCGCCGCCATCTATGCAGCGCGCGCGATGCTGGAGCCGGTCCTGATCCAGGGCATCCAGCCCGGCGGCCAGCTCACCATCACCACCGACGTCGAGAACTATCCGGGCTTTGCCGACGTCATTCAAGGCCCCTGGCTGATGGAGCAGATGCAGAAACAGGCCGAGCATGTCGGAACCAAGATGGTGTTCGACACGGTGCATAAGGCCGACCTCGCGAGCCGCCCGTTCCGCCTGCAATGCGACTCGGGCGAGGTCTATCTCGCCGACGCGCTCATCATCGCCACCGGCGCGCAGGCGCGCTGGCTCGATCTGCCGTCGGAGCAGAAGTTCAAGGGTTACGGCGTGTCGGCCTGCGCCACCTGCGACGGCTTCTTCTATCGCAACAAGGAAGTCGTGGTGATCGGCGGCGGCAATACCGCGGTCGAGGAGGCGCTGTTCCTCACCAATTTCGCCGCCAAGGTGACGGTGGTGCACCGGCGCGACGGCTTTCGCGCGGAAAAGATTCTGCAGGAGCGTCTGTTCAAGCACCCCAAGATCGAGGTGGTCTGGGACAGCGTGCTCGACGACGTGATGGGCGACGAGAGCCCGCTGAAGGTCAGGCGGGTGCGGCTGAAAAACGTGAAAACCGGCGCGGTGAGCGAGCGCAATGTCGACGGCGTGTTCATCGCCATCGGCCACCAGCCCTCCTCCGAACTATTCACCGGCCAGCTGCAGATGAAGTCCTCCGGCTACATCCAGACCGCGCCTTACTCCACCGCGACCTCGGTGCCCGGCGTCTTCGCTGCCGGCGACGTCACCGACGACATTTACCGCCAGGCGGTCACCGCCGCCGGGCAAGGCTGCATGGCGGCGCTGGAAGCGGAGAAATTCCTGGCGGCGCGCGAACATGAAAGGGCGGCTGCCGAATGACGATGCCTGCCACGAATACCTCGATGGATTGGGACAAGCTGAAGGTGTTCCATGCCGCAGCCGAAGCGGGATCGTTTACCCATGCCGGCGAGCGGCTCGGCCTGTCGCAATCGGCGGTTTCGCGCCAGGTTTCGGCGCTGGAAGGCGAGCTTTCGGTGTCGCTGTTCCACCGTCATGCGCGCGGGCTGATCCTCACCGAGCAAGGCGAACTGCTCTATCGCACCGCGCATGAAGTGTTCATGAAGCTCGAGGCGGCGCGCACCAAGCTGACTGACAGCCGCGAGCGGCCCAATGGCGAGTTGAAGGTGTCGACCACGCCCGGCATCGGCGTGCACTGGCTGACGCCGCGGCTCGGCGAATTTCTCGATCTTTATCCCGACATTCACATCACGCTGATCACGTCCGAAGAAGAACTCGATCTCGCCATGCGCGAGGCCGACGTCGCCATCCGCCTGCGCCAGCCGACGCAGCCCGATCTCATCCGCCGCAAATTGTTCTCGGTGCATTTCCACGCCTACGCGTCGCCGGATTATCTCAAGCGCTTCGGCACGCCGCGCACCTACGACGATCTCGACAAGCACCGCATCCTGCTGCTGGGCGGCAACGTGCCGCCGCATTTCGCCAACCGGCGCTGGCTGGTCGAGGTCGGCCGCGATTCGAAGGCGCCGCGCACGCCGACGCTCTCCATCAACAACGTGCTCGGCCTGCTACGCGCCTGCCAGCGCGGTCTCGGCATCGCCATGCTGCCGGATTATCTGGTGGAGGAGAATGGCGGGCTGGTGCAGCTCTTCGGCGAAGCCGATACATTGGCGCTCGATGCCTTCTTCGTTTATCCGGAAGAGCTGAAATCGGTTGCGCGCATACAAGTCTTCCGCGACTTCCTGGTCGCCAATGCGCAGCGCTGGAATTTCTAGGCTTTCCGCCGCGCGAGCGAATTGATTTTTTTCGGCAGACTGCGAAACGGCATGGCAGACATGCTGCCGCCCATGTTGCTTGCCCACCGGCACGCTCGCATAGTCCGTTCGCTGACACGCCGGATTGATATCCTCCCAGAGTCGCCGGCGTTCAGCATGTTCCCCTCTGGAGTAGTTGCCGGCCCCCACGCCGGCATACTGAAGCCGGGCCCCTCGCGGGGCCCGGTTTTTTTCGACCGAATCGGTTTCGGCGGTTACCGGTCGTTGCGGGCCGGCCTGCTCACAAAAACGTCATCTTGCGATGGTGTCGAAAGGGCTAGGAACCTGTGGGGAAGCTCCGCCGTTGCATGGTAGCGGCCCTGCGGGAGTGCGAATTTGGCAGGGCTTTCGGACGCCTTGCAAAATAGCCACAGGCGGTCGTGAACCGTTCATATCGTTGTGAAATCCGTAACCAGAGCGGGACTATCGGTTAAACTGCCCGGCCATAGGGTGCCCTGCGGGCAAGTTTTGGGAGAGACTTGGTGAACAGCGTGAAAATTGAACGGTTTTTGGCCTCGAGCGCCCTCGGTTTGGCTCTGCTGCTCACCGGCCACCCGACTCAGGCGGAGGAAATGACGGAGCAGCAGATCCAGGCTGCCGTTCC
Organism: Pseudolabrys sp.; assembly: GCA_035499835.1. Lineage (GTDB taxonomy): Bacteria > Pseudomonadota > Alphaproteobacteria > Rhizobiales > Xanthobacteraceae > Pseudolabrys. Next base: position 1,996 of record DATJYA010000057.1, on the reverse strand, counting down.
GCAGCCGGATACATCCGAACTTGCACCTCCGACGATCAAGGATGTCGGCATCGCCGCGCCGACGCCGGCCGAACCGACAAAGGACGCGGCCAAGGATACCAAGCCGAATGCGGCGGCTCCGGCGCCAGAGCCAGCAAAAGCGGCAGCCGCGCCTGCCGAGGCAGAGCCGGCGAAAGCCGCTGCAGCTCCGCCGGCAGCAGCGCCTGTCGAGGTGAACGCCGACAACGCAGTCGCCGACAAGCTGCGCGACATCGTCACCGGCAAGCAATTCGACCGCGTGGTGGCGCGCAAGGCCGACCGCGAAGGCATCGAGCAGTTCTACAAGACGCACGACTACAAGCCGCTGTGGATCAGCAATGGCGCCATCGACGGCCGCGCCAAGGCGGCGATCGCCTATCTGGCGCAGGTCGATACCGTCGGTCTCGATCCGACCGATTACCCGGTGCCGAATTTCAAGGCTGCAACCACGCCCGACGCACTCGCCGAGGCCGAAATTAAATTCACCAATTCGGTGCTCACTTACGCACGGCAGGCGCAGATCGGCCGCATCAATTTCACCCGCGTCGGCGCCGACATCCAGTTCGATCTGGTCGCGCCGGAGCCGCAGAAGGTGCTGGCTAAGCTCGCCGAGGCGAGCGACGTCGCCGCCGCGCTCGACAGCTACAATCCGCCGCAGCAGGAATTCAAGGCGCTGAAGGAAAAACTCGCCGAGTTTCGCAAGGGCCCGGCCGCCGCGCCGCAAGAAGAGAAACCGAAGCCGGTCGTGCACGTCGGCGACGGCAAGATTCTGCGCCCCGGCATGAAGGATGCCCGCGTGGCGGCGTTGCGCAAGCGACTCGACATTTCCGGCGACAAGGACAGCCCGGTCTATGACGATGCCGTGCGTGACGCGGTCAAGGCGTTCCAGACCGGCGCCGATCTCGACGCCGACGGCAACCTCGGACCGAATACGGTGCGCGCGCTCAACGGCGAACAGCCGGCGCATCGTGCCGCCGCCAATCCGGTCGACACCATCGTCGTCAATATGGAGCGCTGGCGCTGGCTGCCGCGCGATCTCGGCAATCCGCACGTGATCGTCAACGTGCCGGACTTCACCTTGACGCTCTACAACAACGACAAAGTCTATTGGCACACCAAGATTGTCGCCGGCCAACCCGCCAAGGCGACGCCGATGATCAGCGCGGAGATGAAATTCATCACCGTCAATCCGACCTGGAACGTGCCGCCGTCGATCGTCGAGAACGAATATCTGCCGGCGCTGCAGCAGGACCCCGAGGCGCTCGACCGCATCGGCCTCAAGATCACGCAGGACCCCGACGGCACCGTGCACATCTTCCAGCCGCCGGGCGCCGCCAATGCGCTGGGCCGCATCCGCTTCAACTTCCCCAACAAATTCCTGGTCTATCAGCACGACACCCCGGACAAATACCTGTTCGCCCGCGAGAAACGCGCCTACAGCCACGGCTGCATGCGCGTGCAGGATCCGTTCGTCTACGGCGAGAAGCTGTTGTCACTGGTCGATCCGGAAGGCCACTACACGCAGGCCAAGCTGCAGAGCATGCTCGGCGACAACGAGATCAACATCAACTTCCCCAAGCCGCTCTGGGTGCACCTCACCTATCAGACCGCTTTCGTCGATGAGGACGGCAAGCTGCAATTCCGCGACGACGTCTACGGGCGCGACGCGCGCATGATCGCCATCCTCAAGGGCAGCGAGCGCAAGGTCGCCGAGATCCCGGTCGAACGCGCGCCGAATACCTCGGCAAAGCCGGTGAAAATGCCGGTCGGCATGTATGGTGCGCCAGGGCGCGATAACCGCGGCGATTTCTTCGGCTGGTTGTTCGGCGCACCGCAGGCCCAGGCGGCGGTGCCGGAACGGCAGCAGCGCGTCTACATCTACGGGCCGCGCGCCGCCAACAACGGCCGCTACTATCCGACGCGCTAAAGCCTATCCCAAACGATCGAGACGCCGGCGATCGCATCGCCGGCGTTTTGC